>NZ_JBFBOC010000009.1:0-82213 GCF_040685975.1 Kitasatospora sp. NPDC086791
CCCAACGGTGCTCCGGGTGCTCCCGGTGCCAACGGTTCGCCTGGTGCTCCGGGCGCTCCCGGTCCCAACGGCGCTCCCGGCGCCCCCGGTGCTCCCGGCGCTCCCGGTGCCAACGGCTCGCCGGGTGCTCCTGGCCCCAACGGTGCTCCGGGTGCTCCCGGTGCCAACGGTTCGCCTGGTGCTCCGGGCGCTCCCGGTCCCAACGGCGCTCCCGGTGCTCCGGGTGCCCCCGGCCCCAACGGTGCTCCGGGTGCGGCGGGCTCACCGGGCGCTCCGGGGGCACCTGGTCCCAACGGTGCTCCCGGCGCCCCTGGTGCCAATGGTTCGCCGGGTGCTAATGGTTTGCCCGGTGCCAACGGATTGCCGGGAGCTAACGGCTCGCCTGGCGCCAACGGCTCGCCCGGTGCCAACGGCTCGCCTGGCGCCAACGGCTCGCCCGGTGCCAACGGCTCGCCTGGCGCCAACGGCTCGCCCGGTGCCAACGGCTCGCCCGGCCCTGCTGGGCCGCCCGGCCCTGCCGGACCTGCTGGCCCTGCCGGTCCGGCCGGACCGCCCCAGTCTCCAGGGGGTCACGGCGGTCAGGGTCACGGCGGTCATGAGCAAGGTGATCACGGGAACGACCAGGGCAACCACGGCAGCGTTCCGGCCGACCACGGCAACGGCAAGGGCGGTCACGAACAGGGTGTGCCGGCCGTGCGTCCGCACGAGTCGGGGCAAACACTCGCTGCCACCGGCTCCGGCACGTCGATCGCCATGGCGGTCGGCTCGGCGGCCGCCGTCGTGCTGGGAGGCTCGATCCTCATCCTCGTGAGGCGTAGCGGACGGGCCGCAGCTCGCCGCCGGCACTAGCCCTCGCAGGGACGGGCGGCGCGCGTCCGGAGCGGGTCCACTTCGCGCCGACGGACTGACGCTCGACCACGTGGCGCTGTCCCGGACAGCCGGAAGGCCGTTCCGAGACAGCGCCACGCCCTTGGCCGCAACGGTGGTCGGATCGGTGTTCCCGGCCTCGTGCGCGGGCTGATCCGCCTGACCCGGTACTGTCCGTCGCGGCGGCGAGGAGACGGAAGTAACGGTGGGCTCGACCGGCGTACGGGTCATCGGGGCCGTGCCCGACCAGGAGGCTGCGGCGCTGCCGGGGAGATTCGCGCACCTCGTCACGGCCGACGACTTCCGCAAGCCGACGGGCGTCGTCTCCGCTGCTTGGCTCACCGAGGGCCCGGGTGCGTCGATACTGCGGGCATCTGCATTTTGCAGATGTTGGAGCTAGAATGCAGATATGACAGCCCTCACCATCCGGGACGTCCCGGACGATCAGATCCAGACCCTGAAGATCCGCGCCGCCCAGGCCGGCAAGTCGCTCCAGGCGTTCATGCAGGACCTGATTGCCAAGGAGGTGTCCAAGCCCACGATGGCGGAGATGATGAGCAGGCTGAACCGGGAGACCACAGCCGACATCGGCACCGCTGATGTCCTCGCTGCCATCGACGAGGGGCGAGCCGGGCGTTGATCGTCATCGACTGTTCCGCTCTGGTCCTGGTCCTCACGGCCCACGGTCCCGACGGCGAACTCATCCGGAGCCGGGTGGCCGCGGCGGGGGACGTCCACGCTCCCACCCTCCTGGACTACGAGATCCAGTCGGCCCTGCTCGGCATGCAGCGCGGCGGCAAGCTCACCGAGCAGGAGGTGGAAAGGGCGGTCGCCGCCTACCGGATGCTTCCCATCACCAAGCGGGAGACGCTGCCGTTCTGGGACAGGGTGAAGAAGCTGCATGCCAACCTCAGTGCCTACGACGCCCAGTACGTGGTCCTGGCGGAAGCCCTCGGCGTACCGCTGATCACCAGCGACGCGAGGATCGAGCGCAGCGGGGCGGCGAAGTGCGACATCGAGGTCTTCGCCTCGCTCCGCCCTTAGCCTGCGCGGCGCGACCCCGGTGGTGCGGGCCTTCCGGACTGCGTGCTGCTGGACCTCATGACGGATGACCCCACCTCCCATGGGCGCGCGTGCGGACGGGTCCCGGCGTACTGACGGGTGCCGCCCCGGTCCACCCCCGTGGGGCCGGGGCGGCACCCGGGCTCAGTGGGGGGTGTCCTGCGGGTACCAGCGGAGTTCGACGGTGTTGCCGTCCGGGTCCTGGACGTAGAGGGAGGTGGCGGTGCCGCGGGCGCCGTAGCGGGGGACGGGGCCTTCGAGGACGGTGAAGGTGCCGGAGTCGATGACCTGCTGCCAGTCGAGGGGCTCGACGGTGAGGCAGATGTGGTCGACGTTGGACTCGTGCCGGGGGCGGTCGGTCAGGTCGATGATGGTCTCGGGGGTGACGCGGACGGACGGGAAGGGCGCCTGGCCGGCGCGCCACTCGTCGACGCGGACGGGCTCCAGGCCCAGCGGGCCGGTGTAGAAGGCGAGGGAGCGCTCGACGTCCGAGACGTTGAGGACGAGGTGGTCGAAAGCTACGACGCGCATGGCGGGTCCTTCGGGGGGTGGGGAGGTCGGGGATCGGGCCAGCTGGTGGCGCAGGTGGACCACACTGCCGCGAGCGGTTCCACGTGGTCGGTGACGGGTTCAACGATCCTCCGGAGCGGATCCGGCATCAACGCGCGATGAACGTACGATCGTTGAGCAGGATTCAACGATCGAGGGGTGGGGCGGGATGCTGGAACGGCTGGAGATCGAGGTCTTCCTCGCGCTCGCGGAGGAGCTGCACTTCGGCCGGACCGCCGAACGCCTGCACCTGAGCACCGGGCGGGTCAGCCAGGTGGTGAAGAAGCTGGAGCGCCGGATCGGCGGCCCGTTGTTCGAGCGCACCAGCCGCTCGGTCCGACTCGCCCCGGTGGGGCGGCAGTTGGCCGACGATCTGGTCCCGGTGGTGGAGGCGATGGCGGCGGCCCTGCGCCGGGCGGAGGACGCCGGCCGGGGCGTCACCGGGGAACTGCGGGTCGCGTTCCTCGGTGAATGGACGGCGCCGGTGCTGCTCAAGGCCGTCGCCCTGTTCGGCGAGCGGCACCCCGACTGCCGGGTCGACGTCCGCGAGGTCCAGCTCGCCAACTCCCGGGCGAGCCTGGTGGACGGCTCGGTGGACGTGCTGATCGCCTCGTACCCGTTCGACGGCATGGCCCGCGGCCCGGTGCTGCTGACCGAGCAGCGGGTTCTCGCGGTGGCCGCCGGGCACCCGCTGGCCGCGGAGCGGTCGGTGTCGATCGAGGTGCTGGCCGACCACCCGGTGGTGCAGTACCCGGCCGTCACCTCGGTGACCTTCAAGCGGGACCGCACCCCCGACCACACCCCGGCCGGCCGCCCGGTGCCCAGGGGCCCGTCCGGCGGCACGTTCTCCGAGATGCTCAGCCTGGTCGCCATGGGCCGGGGTGTCCTGCCGGTCGGGGAGCACTCCCGCCGCTACTACCCCCGCCCGGACGTCGCCTACGTGCCGATCCACGACGCGCCTCCGATCGAACGCGGTCCGGTCTGGCGGGAGGGCAACACGACGGGCCGGGTGTTGGCGTTCGTCCGCGCGGCGGCGGACGCCGCCGGGGTGACGGGCTGACCCGGAGGCGCCGGGCAGAAGGAGCCGGGCGGAGGCGCCGGGGCAGCGGGAGTGCCCGGGGCAGGGCTCAGGGTCCCGGCGCGGTTCAGCCGACGTCGTCGGGGCCGGTGAAGGCGGGCGGGGTGTAGCCGGGGCCGGTGAAGTCCGGGGTGGTGAACGCGGCGGGGCGGGAAGTACGGCCCTCGGGGTCGGTCACGCCGTCGGCTCCGGCTCCGGGGCCCGGGCCGGGGCTGGTGAAGGCGGGCGAGGTGTAGCCCGGGCTGCTGAAGTCGGGTCTCACCGCGGCACCGGGCCCCGCCGCGGTGCCGGCCTCCGCCGCAGTGCCGCCACCGGCTCCCGCCGCCGCGCCCGGCACCGGCGGGAGCGCGGCGTGCAGGTAGGGGAGCAGGCCGCGGTCGCGCAGGGCGGCGCGCCAGGCGGCGCGGGCGTCGGCGAGTTCGGCGGCGAGCTCGGGGTCGGTGCCCGCCGGGGCGGCGGCGGTGCCGTCGCGTATGGCGGTGAGCAGGAGCCCGACGATGCCGATGGCCATCGCGGCGACCCCGGCGGCGAGCGCGACCCAGCCGGCCGTGACGAGGGAGCGGGCGAGCGCGAGGTCCGGGTCGGCGGCGCGCAGCAGGTAGCCGATCAGCAGCAGGAGGACGGCGGCGGCCCAGGCCAGGATGGGGGTGAGCACGGTGAGGACCGGGAAGAGCCCGGCGCCGCCGTTCGCCGAGCGCAGCTGGGTGAGCAGGCCGGGGGCGGTGGGCTCGGTGCCGGGCGGCGGCGGGGGGATGGCGCGCAGGCTCTCGCGCAGCCGGGTGTAGTGCGCGTACTCGGTGGTGGCCGCGGCGTTGACGCCGTCGGCGTCGCGCAGCGCGCGGATGCGCAGCTGGTCGGTGGTGAGCGCGCCCGGGGCGCGCAGGGCGGTGAGGACGGTGCGGTCGCGCAGGGCTTCGGCGAGGAGGCGCTCGTACTCCGGGCGGTCCTCGGCGAGCAACGGCGGGGGGTTGGACATGGGGGACCCCGTTCGTGCGCCCCCGGTTCGCTCCGCCCCGGGGGCGCGGGCGCCCTCAGGACGCCGAAACGGGCGCGGAGGCGGGCCGCCGGACGGGCGGCCGGGTGTGGTGTGCCTCATGGTAGGGGCGGGGGCGCCCGGGCTGACAGTCGGTTTCCGGAATTTCGCGCCCCGGGCTGCGCGCGTGCGACGGCCCGGGCGCCGGGAACGGGTGTTCGACCCGGACTGTCCGAGGCTTTTGTCCGGAGCTCTTGTCCGGGGCGCTAGTTGATGGGCAGTCGGGCGACCAGCAGCCGCCCCTCCATGGTCACGCCGCCGTCCATCGCCACCGCGAGTTCGTCCGCGTACACGTACGGGCCGGGGATGTGCGGCGGCTGGCCGTCGTCCGCGTGCACCGCGCCGGTGAGGTACGGGATCGGGCTGTGCCCGTGCACGATCCGGCGGCCGCCGTAGGTGTCCAGCAGCTCGTGGACGGCCATCGGTCCGGCGTCGCCGCGGAAGGCGAAGCGCTTGGTGAAGCGGCGGAAGCAGTCCCACCACTCGTCCACCGTGCCGTCGGCGAGCAGCCCGTGCACGGCGTCGTTGACGTCGGGGATGGACTCGCCGTACTCCAGGTACGCGGTGGTGTCGGAGTGCAGCAGCAGGTGGTCGTCCTCCAGCGCGATGGCGGGGAGCCGGGACAGCCAGCTGATGTGGTGCCCCTCCAGGCGGTCCAGGTCGGTCTGCTGGCCGCCGTTGAGCCGCCAGGCGGCCAGGAAGGAGGCGGTGCCGGCGGTGGACTGGACCGGCTCGTCGCCGTACCGGGCGGCGCCGAGGAAGAGCAGTTCGTGATTGCCCATCAGGGCGCGGCAGTAGCCGCCGGCCGCGGCGGCCTCGGCGGCGAGCTGCATGACCAGGTCGATGACGCCGATGCCGTCGGGGCCGCGGTCGGTGAAGTCGCCGAGGAACCAGATCCGGGCGCGGCCGGCCGACCAGTGGCCGTCGGCGTCGATCAGGCCCTGGTGGTGCAGTTCGGCGCGCAGCTCCTCCAGGTAGCCGTGCACGTCGCCGACGACGTAGACCGGGCCGGGCGGCTCGCCCGGGCCGGGAGCCGGGTACGGGTAGGTCGGGGCGGCCGGGTCGGGCAGCGGCGGGCCGAGCTCGATGGTCGGCGGGTCGTCGCGGCCGTCGAGCTGGAGGGCCGGGGAGGGCTGGTCGGGGAGGGTCGGCTCGTAGCCGGCGCGGTCGTCGTAGCCGCTGGTGTCGTCGTAGGCCGCGTGCTCCTGGCCCTCGTACGTCCCGTGCTCCTGGCCGTCGTAGGCCGGGTGTTCCCGCTCGTCGTATCCCTGGTGGTCCTGGTGGTCCTGGTGGTTCTGGTGGGAGAACGCCGGTGCCTGGTCCTGGGCGTTGCCCCCGCTGTGGCCCTGGGCGTGCACGGTGTGGCCCTGGCCGTCGGTGTGCCAGTGCTGTTCCAGGTAGCGGGCGCCGCCGTAGCCGCTGTACGTCTCGGCGTCGTAGGGGGTGCCCGGGTAGCCCTGGACGGGCTCGGGTTCGTAATAGGTGCCGTACGGCAGCACATCGAGGTCCGGCTGGTGGCGGGGGCCCGGGTGGGGGTGCTCGGGCCCGGGGAAGCGGTCCTCGGGTGTCATTCGCCCATCATAGGAAGACCACTCTCCCGCCGTCGTCACCTGGTGGGCATCCAATCCTCCGGAGCGTCAGCCGGGCGGGCCCTGCGTGGTCCGTTTTGCCCTGGCTCGGTATGGTCTCGTCGGCTCTGGTCGGGCGGCTTTCGTGCTCGCCCGGCTGCGGTCGGTGTCCGGTCGAGGTCCGGACCAGGGGGTGATCGGCGTCCTCGACCGGGGCCGACCGGGGCCGACCGGGGGCCGATCGGGGGTCTTGGCCGACGCCCCGTCACCTCGGTGGACGCCCCCGTCGACGCCGGTCGGTGTCACCGGCCGGCGCCGCCGGGCCCCGCCATCGGTCTAGACCTCACCCGGGAGGCGGGGCGGGCTGACGGTGGTGCGCGGACTCCGGCGCTGGGAGGACGCGCGGACGATCAGCTCGGTCGGCATCAGGGTGCCCGGCGGCGGTCCGGTGCCGGCGGTGCGGAAACGGGGCGGGAAGAGCCGCGCGATGTCCACGCCCGTCCCGGAGTCCACGCCCTCGATGGCGTCGATGAGCAGGTTGACCACGGTGGTGCCGATCTTGCGCGGCTTGAGCGAGAGCGTGGTGATCGGCGGTTCGGTGGCCGCGTAGACGTCGCTCTCGCTGCAGCAGACCAGGAGCAGGTCGTCCGGTACCCGCAGGCCGTACCGGCGGGCGGCGGCGAGCAGGTCGGTCCCGTTGGGGTCGAACAGTCCGTAGACGGCGTCCGGCCGGTCGGGGCGGGCGAGCAGCCGGTCGGCGGCGACCGCGCCGGCCGCCGGGTCGTGCGCCGGGTAGGTCTCGTACACCGGTTCCTGCCCGACCTTGGTGCACCAGCCGAGGTAGGCCTCGGTGGAGAGCCGGGTGTAGGTGTCGGTGCTGGTGCCGGTGAGGAGGCCGATCCGGCGGGCGCCGGCTTCGGAGAGGTGGTCGAGGATGCCGAGCACGGCGGCCTCGTGGTCGTTGTCGACCCAGGCGGTGACCGGGCAGTTGCCCGGTTTGCCGTCGCTGACCACCGGGACGCCGGACCGGTACAGCTCGCTCACCAGCGGGTCCTGGTCGGGCGGGTCGATGACCACGGTGCCGTCCAGGGCGATGTTGCCCCAGACGTCGTGGCGCGAGGAGGCGGGCAGCACCACCAGCGCGTAGCCGCGGCCGAGCGCGGCGCTGGTGGCGGCCCGGGCCATTTCGGCGAAGTACGCGAACTCGGTGAAGGTGAAGGGTTCTTCTCCGTAGGTCGTGACGGTCAGCCCGATCAGGCCGGACCGTCCGGTGCGCAGGGTGCGGGCCGCCGCCGAGGGGCGGTAGCCGAGGCGCTCGGCGACTTCGCGCACCCGGCTGCGGGTCTCGTCGGGCAGGCGCCCCTTACCGTTCAGCGCGTCGGAGACGGTGGTGATCGACACTCCGGCGGCTGCCGCCACATCCCGGATGCCGGCCCGCTCCAGGCGCCGTGAGGTGGTGGGTCGCCGACCGCTCTGGTTGGCTGCTGCTGTCATGGCGGACCGATCGTATGGCTCCTGACAAGGGTCTGTGACCGGCGCATCGGGAGCCTTCGAAGATACGTTTCTCCACGAGTGAGCCGGGGTGCGCTCCTTCGATACCCGCCCGAAACCTGGCTTCTTACCTCTGACATGTGCCAAAGGAACCGGGCAGAATGGCTGATCTCCGCCTGTAACCCGTCCGGGCATCTCACTCCTACGGGTGAGGGCGCTCGGTATCGTGCAAGGCACCCGACCGGGGTGGTCCGGGCGCGTCAGGAGGTCCCGGGCACGGAGGGTGAACCCGTCCGTGGCGGGCGCGCGCACCGGACAGTTGTGCAACTTCTGGAAACGGAGTACGACCGTGAGCAGTGGTACGTCAGCGCAGGGCCCGCGGCTGCGGCCGACCCTGGACGGCATCCCCACCTACAAGCCCGGCAAGCCGGCCGGCGCCGACGCCTACAAGCTGTCCTCGAACGAGAACCCCTACGACCCGCTGCCCGGTGTGCTGGAGGCGGCGGTCAAGGCGGCCGGCTCGCTCAACCGCTACCCGGACATGGGCGTCAGCGAGCTGACCGGGGTGCTCGCCGAGCGCTTCGGCGTGCCCGCCGAGCACATCGCCACCGGCACCGGCTCGGTCGGCGTCGCCCAGTCGCTGATCCTCGCCACGGCCGGCCCGGGCGACGAGGTGATCTTCGCCTGGCGCTCCTTCGAGGCCTACCCGATCATCACCCAGATCGCCGGCGCCACGCCCGTCCCGGTGCCGATCACCGCGACCGGCGACCACGACCTGGACGCGATGCTCGCCGCGATCACCCCGAACACCCGGCTGATCTTCGTCTGCAACCCCAACAACCCCACCGGCAACGTGATCCACCGCGCCGAGCTGGAGCGCTTCCTGGACGCCGTCCCCGGCGACGTCCTGGTGGTCGTGGACGAGGCCTACATCGAGTTCATCCGCGACGCCGAGGTGCCCAACGGCATCGACCTCTACCGCGACCGCCCCAACGTCTGCGTCCTGCGCACCTTCTCCAAGGCGTACGGCCTGGCGGGCATGCGGGTCGGCTTCGCCGTCGCCCACGAGCCGGTCGCGGCCGCGCTGCGCAAGACCGCCGTCCCGTTCGGCGTGAACCAGCTCGCCCAGAACGCCGCCGTCGCCTCGCTGCGCGCCGAGGAGGCGCTGCTGGAGCGGGTCGACGCGCTGGTCGAGGAGCGCAACCGGGTGGTCGCCGGGCTGCGCGCGCAGGGCTGGGAGATCCCGGACTCGCAGGCCAACTTCGTCTGGCTCGGGCTCGGCGAGCGCTCGGCGGAGTTCGCCGCGGCGTGCACCGAGGCCGGCGTGATGGTGCGGCCGTTCCCGGAGGGCGTGCGGGTGTCGATCGGGGAGACCGAGGGCAACTCGATCTTCCTGGCGGTGGCGGAGGCGTTCCGCAAGACGCTCTGAACGCTCTGAACGTTCTGGCGTTCCCGGGCTGCTCGTAGGACGGGCTGCTCGTAGGACGAGCTGCCCGTCCTCGCAGGGGCGCGCCGGTCGACGGCGCGCCCCTGCGGCGTTCCTGCCCTCGTTCCCGTTCCGTTCCCGCGCGGTCCTTCCGGTGTCCGCTCCGCGGTCGTCCGTTCGTTCCCGGCTCGCTCCCGGATGGCTGTGGATCGCTGGGAGCCTGCTGGGAGTTCGGCCAACGGTTGGCCACGGAGCGCCCAAGCGGGCCGCGCGAGCCGGACGTTCTGTCCGGAATGCCCGGATCCGGCCGGTCAGTCTTCTCCCAGCTCGCGCCCAGGGCGACGCAAGAGCTCCCCGCGAAGCTGTCCGGCATGAAGGTGCTCCCACGGCGGCGCGGTGCCGTCCTCGTCAACTCCGCGCTGGGCGTGGCTCTGCTGGGCGGCGTGGCCCTGGTGTACTCCACGGTCAGCGGAAGCTCCGGCCCGGCCTCGGCCAAGCCCACGACCCGTACGGCGACGGTCGCCAAGGGAACGGTCCTGGCCACCGTGTCCGGAACCGGCACCCTGGTGTCTCCCACCGACGCGGCGCAGGATTTCTCCACCGGCGGCCGGCTCACCGCGGTCAAGGTCGCGGTCGGGGACGCCGTCAAGAAGGGCCAGGTGCTCGCCACCGTCGACACCACGGCGGCCCAGCAGCAGGTGGACGCGGCCCGGGTGGCCCTCACCACGGCCAACGCCAACCTCACCAAGGCGCAGGCCGGGGTCACCACCACGACCACCGAGCCGCTGCCCGGCGCCACGAGCGGGGCAGCGGGCAGTGCCGGTGGCGGACGCGGGGCGGGTGGGAGCAGTACGCCCGCCCCGCAGACCACCACCATCACCACCACCAAGGTCGACGACGCGGCCGTGGCCCAGGCCCAGCAGCAGGTCGCCACCGCGCAGACCAACCTGTCCAACGCCCAGGCGGCGCTGGCCGGCACCACCCTGACCGCCACGGTGGACGGTACGGTCGCCTCGATCTCGAACAAGGTCGGCGACACCGTCGGGGCGACCGCCTCCGGCTCCACCGGCTCCGGCACCTCCGCCGCCGGCAAGTCGTCCGGCACCAGCACCGGTTCGGGCACGCCGAGCGGCTTCATCGTGCTCACCAACCCGACCGGGATGCAGGTCACCGCGAACTTCTCCGAGCTCGACTCGCTCAAGCTGAAGAAGGGCGAGGCGGCCACCGTCGCGCTGAACGCGCAGGCCGACACCAAGCTCAACGCGACCGTCCTGTCGGTCAGTTCGCTGCCCAGCGGCAGCGGCTCCGGCGGCGCGGCCGGCTCCTCCGCGGTCCAGTACGCGGCCACGCTGCAGCTGACCGGCGACACCAGCACGCTGCGCACCGGCCTCAGCGCCACCGTCCAGGTGATCACCGGCGAGGCCGACAACGCGCTCTCGCTGCCCACCTCCGCCCTGTCGGGCACCGGCGCCTCCCGGACCGCGACCGTGCTGCACGAGGACGGCAGCTCCGAGCGGGTCACCGTCGGGGTCGGCGTCGAGGGCGACAGCACGGTGCAGGTGGTGTCGGGGCTGAAGGAGGGCGACAAGGTCGAACTCCCCACCACCAGCGCCGGGAACGGCTTCCCGAACGGCTCCTTCCCGGGCGCCGGCAACGGCCGGGGCGGCAACGGCGCGGGCGGCGGGGTCTTCCCCGGCGGTACGGGCGGTGGCGGTGCCGGTGGTGGCGGCGGCGCGGGCGGCGGCCGGGGCGGTCGGGGCTGAGCATGCGTCACGTCATCGACAAGCGCGTCCCCGCGACGCCCGTGCCGGTGATCCGGATCCGCCGGCTCACCAAGGCGTACGGGCACGGCGACGCCACCGTGCACGCGCTGCGCGGACCGGACGATCCGGAGACCGGCGAGCCCCAGGGCGTCAGCCTGGACATCGAGCAGGGCGACTTCGTCGCCGTGATGGGCAGTTCGGGCTCCGGCAAGTCCACCCTGATGAACATCCTCGGCTGCCTCGACGTCCCGACCGCCGGCCGCTACCTGCTGGACGGCGTCGACGTCGGCCACCTGGACGAGCAGCAGCTCTCGCTGGTGCGCAACCGCAAGATCGGCTTCGTCTTCCAGTCCTTCAACCTGATCCCGCGCACCACCGCCCTCGCCCAGGTCGAACTGCCGCTCGCCTACGCGGGCGTGCGGGCCGCCGAGCGGCGCCGCCGGGCGCTGGCCGCGCTCTCCCTGGTCGGCCTCGGCGAGCGGTCCGGGCACAAGCCCAACCAGCTCTCCGGCGGCCAGCAGCAGCGCGTCGCGGTGGCGCGGGCACTGGTCACCGCCCCGGCGATGCTGCTCGCCGACGAGCCGACCGGCAACCTCGACAGCCGGTCCACGGAGGAGGTGCTGGCCCTGATCGACGGGCTCAACGCCACCGGCCGCACGGTCGTGCTGATCACCCACGAGGACGAGGTCGCGCGGCACGCCAAGCGGGTGCTGCGACTGGTCGACGGGCAGATCGTGAGCGACGTCCGGCAGGCCCCGGTGGAGGGGCCGCCACCTGCCCTTCGTGACCTGGGAGTGCCCGCGTGATCCTCTGGCAGACACTCCGCTTCGCGGTCGGCGGCCTCGCCGCCAACAAGGTGCGCTCGGCGCTCACCATGCTCGGCGTGCTGATCGGTGTCGCCTCGGTCATCCTGCTGCTGGCGGTCGGCAACGGCTCGTCGGTCGCGGTCAAGGACTCGATCACCTCGCTCGGCACCAACTCGCTCACCGTCAGCTCCGGTTCGGCGGCCGGCGGCGCGCGGGCGGCCTCCTCGGTGAAGAAGCTGACGGTCGCCGACGCCAAGGCGCTGGCCGGCGACGCCGACCCGGCCGCGGTCAAGTCGGTCGCCCCGGTCGTCACGACCAGCGGGACGGCCCTGTACGGGAACATCTCGTACAGCCCGGGCTCGATCGTCGGCACCTACCCGGCGTACTTCGAGACCTCCAACCAGAAGGTCGCGAAGGGCGAGTACTTCACCAACGACGACGTGCTCGGCTCGCGCAAGGTCGCGGTGCTCGGCGCCACGACGGCGAGGCAGCTGTTCGACACCGAGGACCCGGTCGGCAAGCAGATCGTCCTCGGCGGCACCCCGTTCACCGTGGTCGGCGTGCTGCAGGCCAAGGGCGGCACCGGCTTCACCGATCCGGACGACGTGGTGATCGCCCCGCTGCCGACGGTGCAGAACGCCTTCACCGGGTTCGGCGCGATCAACCAGATCCTGGTGCAGGCCGCCTCGGCGGACACCACGACGGCGGCCCAGTCGGAGATCACCCGGGTGCTGCTCGCGGCGCACGCGATCACCGACCCGACCAAGGCCGACTTCCGGATCACCAACCAGGCCTCGCTGCTCACGGCGCGGGAGAGCACGACGAAGACCTTCACCGTGCTGCTCGGCGCGGTGGCCGCGATCTCGCTGCTGGTCGGCGGGATCGGGATCACCAACATCATGCTGGTGACGGTGACCGAGCGGACCCGGGAGATCGGCATCCGCAAGGCGCTCGGCGCCCCGCGCGCGGTGATCCTCGGGCAGTTCCTGACCGAGTCGACGCTGCTGTCGGTGATCGGAGCGGGGTTGGGCGTGGCGGCCGGCATGGTCGGTTCGCACTTCAGCATCGTCGGCATCAAGCCGGTGGTGATCCCCGAGTCGGTGCTCGGCGCGTTCGGCATCGCCGTCGCCATCGGGCTCTTCTTCGGCAGCTACCCCGCCAACCGGGCCGCCTCGCTGCGGCCGATCGACGCCCTTCGGCACGAGTAGGACACCACTCATGAGCAAAGAGATCGCCACGGTCAGCAGTACCCCGGCCGAGCAGGTCGCCCTGCTCTCCACCCCGCCGGACGCCCGCGACGTGAGTGGGGAGCTGGCCGCTCCGCCCCGGCGGAAGCTGCCCTGGATCAGCCTCGCGCTGGCGGGCGGCGTGATCGCGACCGGCGCGTTCGCGGGCGGGGTCTGGTACCAGCAGAACAACGGGACCACCGACGGGAAGTCCTCCCGGCCCTCGGCGGCCGCCGGTGCCCAGCGGCCCGCTGCGGGCGGCGGCGGGTACGGGCAGGCCGGCGGCGGGCAGGGCGGGGCCGGGCAGAACGGCTCAGGTCGTAGGGGTCAGGGCGCCGGTCAGGGCACTGGTCAGGGTCAGGGACAGGGCGGACAGCCCGGCTTCGCCCGGGGCACGGTGAAAGCTGTGGACGGAAACGTCGTGTACCTGACAGACTCTAATGGCAACACCGTCAAGGTCACCACCGGCGACGCGACGAAGGTCCAGCTCAACAAGGAGGGCAAGGTCGCCGACCTGCAGCCCGGCCAGAGCGTGACCGTCGTCGGCACCCCCGACGCCAACGGTGGCTACACCGCCAACCAGCTCGTCGAAGGCAGCGCTGCCGGCGGCTTCGGCGGCGGAGGCTTCGGTGGAGGTGGAGCCGGCGGCAACCGGAACCCGTCCGGCGGCTGACCCGGAGCCTGTCGGACGAACCGCGAGGCCCTCGCCCTTTCCGGGCGAGGGCCTTCGCGTGTGCTCAGCGCGGTTCGCCCGCGTGTGCTCAGCGCGGTTCGCCCGCGTGTGCTCAGCGCGGTTCGCCCGCGTGTGCTCAGCGCGGTTCGCCCGCGCGTGCCCGGCGCGGTTCGCCCGCGCGTGCCCGGCGCGGTTCGCCCGCGCGTGCCCGGCGCGGTTCGCCGTCGTCCGGGCGCGGCATCCTCAGGGTCGCGATGACGCCGAGGGCCACGGTGGCGATCGCGAGGGCCAGGAGAGCGAGGAGGACGGCCCCGACGAGGAACCTCACCGCTCCCACACCGCGTTCCGGTCGAGTTCGCGGAGGAGGTGGAGGAGGTTGAGGAGCGTGCTCACGGGCGCGTTGGCGAAGTCGACGAGCAGTCGCCCGTCGAGCGTGGTCTCCCCGGCCGAGGCGGAGCCCCACAGGAGCCCGTGCTGCAGGCCCCGCCGGTGCAACTCCCCCAGCAGCGTGGTGATCTGCGGGGCGGAGTAGTCGAGCATCCGGGGGTCGTCCGGGGCGATGGGCTGTCGGCGGATCACGCGGCGCGGTCCAGCTCGTACCAGACCGTTTTGCCACGCTTCCGGGGGTCGACGCCCCAGCGGTGGGTGAGCCCGGAGACCAGCTGGAGGCCCCTGCCGGACTCGGCCGTGGGGGCGGTGGTCCGGTCCTGGGGGAGCGCGTCGCTCTCGTCGGCGACACAGACCCGGAGGGTGTGGTCCAGGAGGGAGAAGTAGACGACGGGCGCCGGGGTGGCACCGTGCCGCCAGGCGTTCGCCTGCTGTCTCTTCCCGTAGTAAGAGAGGCTGAATGAACGCCCCGCCCAGGATCGGCCCGGACGGGGCTGCGAGGGTCTTACTGGTCGAGCTGTGCGCGGACCTTCGGTGCGCACCTTGGGCAAGCCAAGATGGGCCACCCGGGGCCGCTGACGGCCTCGACGTGAGCCACTTCGGTCACGTTGTCGCTGGTGTCGCCACAACGGCGACAAGGGCGCACGGGGGCTTGATCAATGCGGGGCCAGCACTGCCCAAAGGCGTTCGCGTGGTCGCCAGGGTGGAACGGGTCACGCACGCACGGGATGCGGTTGATCCCGATGGCAGGACCGTGCTCCCATCCGGGGCGACGGGCGCCGCAAGTCGGCTTCTCGGTAGCGGCGAGGGTCATCACGCCACCGCCCCAGCGAGGGTGTGAGGGACACCGGTTGTGATGCTGTCGAGCCAGTGTGAGGGGTCGGGCAGATCGAGCTGCGCCGCGAACGCTGCTGCCCGTCGCCGGGTCTGCTCCCAGCGTTCCGCCTGCTCTTCCGCCTGCCGCGCCAGTACAGCCGTCTTCTCGTCGTCGGGGGCCTGTTCCCACGCTTCGAGGTACAAGGGGACGAGCCGGGACGGCTCAGGAACGGGCATGGTGCGAACCAGCAGATGGGCGCCGAAGGGGCGTCGCCACCCGCAGATGACGCGCGGTTGGGGCGCCTGGGTGTCGGGGGCGCGGTGCTGGCCCTGAGCCGGCAGCAGTAGGCGCAACGCCCATAGGAACGCGAGAACGATAAGGTCGGTCACGTCGGAGCCCTCCACGGCTTCGGCCAATCCCCGGGGCGGGTGCAACCGCCGCCGGGGCTTTTGTTGCATTGAAAGTACCCTGCTTGTATAGGTACGTCTACCCTTGATCAGGCTCATCCATGGCTATGGCGCGACGGCCAGGCTTGTCTAGGCTTCTTCCTATGGCTTCCTCCGTGATCGACTATGAGTCCCCCGATCCGCCCTACAGGCAGATTGCGGCGGACCTGATCAGGGATATTGAGAACGGCTCTCTCGCAGTCGGGCGCCCGGTGCCGTCCGAATCTGATCTTGTCCAGCGGTACGGCGTCGCCAGGAACACGGCCCGGAATGCAATCGCCTACCTCAGGCGCGAGGGGTACGCCTTCACGGTGCCCCGGCGCGGCAGCTACGTGAAGGATCGAACAAAGGAGTAGCCCCGCCCAGGCGAACCCGGACGGGGCCGTTTCGAGGGATGATTCAGCGGGACTTCGGGACGACGAATCCTCGCGCCGGACCGGCCTGCCGGGACCGACCCTCGATGACTGTCAGTGCTTCGTCGGTGATGTCCCGCCGGGTAGCAGCATCGGCGCTGTCGTACACCCTCCAACGCCCGTCCGGGTTGTCGTGGTCTTCGGGAGAGACGATTCCCCGAATTCCTAGCTGCCGAAGGGTGTTGGCCACTTGCTGGGCTTCGCTCTCATCCATGCGTCCCGCCCTTTCGCGTTCGGTGGGCCCAGGCTAGTGGGCTTCGCCGCCCCCACCTCCGCCACCGCCGTTGCAGTGCGAAGCGCACGCTCCGGGGTTGATCGGTCCGCACCCGCCGGGCACGGGGGTGTGGGAGCAGTTCGCGGCCACGGCCACCAGTGCGCGGGTCGGGCCGGTCCACAGCTCGTAGTCCGGGGTGTACCCGGCTTCCTCGATGAGCGCTACGGTCCGGCTGAGCGCGTCCGCGTCGTGACGCGTCGGGTCGGGGCGCTCGGGGTAGTGGTGGACGAACCCACCGATCTTGTCGCACAGCTCGGCGTAAACGCGGGTGTGCAGAATGAGCGCGTGCCACCCCTCGTCCACGACGTTGGACGGCGTGATGCGCACGGCAGGGAACGTGCGGGCGGCGACGACGAACTTGAGCGCTTCGGTAACGATGCGCTCGGCGGTGTCGGCGGCCATGCCCGGGTTGTTGTCCAGGACAGTGAAGACAGCTCCGTCGAACTGCGCCGGGGTGAGCAGGTTGCGGACGTCGGGACCGACGGGGCCGGGCGGACGCTCGGGCGTGGTCATACTGGTGTCTCCTCACATCGTGCGGAGTTCCGGGCACCGGTTGGTGTCCGGGGCGTGCGGTGTTGCGGAACCCGCTCCGGCTGGCTGCCTGCCAGGGATGACCGGCCGGGGCGGGGGCTTGTGGTCCGCCCGAACCGCGTAGCCGCTCACGGGCTTGGCCAGTTCGAACGGCTGTCGGGGCGGGCGCCCAAGGCGGTTCGCTTCGTACTGGTTCTCGACGGCCGGCGGGCCCGCGCATCGAATCGTCTTGTACTTCGGACTGCCGTCTTCGACATGCCGGATCAGCACGGCCGTCGCGCGGATCTGGCCCGTCGTTGGGTCAGCAAATTGATCCCGCCCGAGCACCGTCCAGCGACGTCCGAATCCGTCCACGAACACGCCTTGTAGCCCGGGAAGTTGAAGGCGGAGAACGCAGGTGTCCGGTTGGGGGCATTCGCAGCGCCCCGTGTTGGCCACCGTGACAAGTCCAGCCGAGAGGACCACGGGTCCGGAACCGTGGGGGGACACCCGACTACCCCCCGATCGGGTGATAGGTCACCGTGACGTCCGCCCACTCGTGATGAGCACCCGTCGCGTATGTCCACCGCCGCTGCCGCTCTGCGATCTGCCGCCCATGTCGAAGCAGGACTTCCCCGAAGTCGATCATTTCGCGCGGGGGTTCGAGGTCCCACCACTGCCGGGCGGCCGTCGCGATCAACTGGGCAGCCAGACGTTCGAAGCTGTCGCACGACAACCACCCGCGCGTGTCGGCCGTGCCTGCGATTCCGGGCAAGCCATTTGTAGCGGGCACGCCCGGCTGTCCCTTGAACCGAAATTCGGCACGCCACATGCGGTCGACAGGACCGCCACCGGAGAGCATGCCGCCCGTCACGGGCGTACTGGACTTGGGCAGCAACATCGTTCCTCGTGGGCAGTTGTGTGATTCCAGGCGCCGGCCAGCGCCCAGAAGAGTGGTCTGGAGAGGTGGTCCCGCCCATCCACGACGGGGGGCATGCACGGACGGGACCACCGGTTCCCCGCACCGGGACGCCCGCCCAGGTCGTCACCACGGTGGGCGGAGGTACGGGAGTCTGAAGGCGTCACTCGGGAGTGCGGGGGAGTCCCAGGCGCCACCGGTCGAGTTCCGCACGCAGCGCCAGACGCTGGACGTAGGCCCGCTCATCGCGAACGATCTGTCGTCGACGCGGGCTGAACATCGTTACTGGCCAAGTGAATTGAATCTTGAGACCCCAGAGCATCTGAGCTGTGGCCACCGGGTGGGTAATCCGACTAAGCCACAGCCGTCGACGGGACCGACCGATCACGCGACCACCGGGGTGGCGGTGACGCGGGGACGCTTCCGACCGCAGACCTGAACGGCGGGCTCGTCTGGGTGCGTCAGCGCGTAGTCCAGCGGGAGCAGAAAGCCGAACCTCCTGCACTCGCACTGCCACGTGCTGATGCCGTCGGCACCCACGGTGCCGTTGATCACCGTGCCGCACGGGCAGTTTCCCGCGATGACCTGCATGCCTGCTCCCTCGGGCCAGATCCGGACCGCCCAATCTAATGACGGCCGGTCAGTGAACTAGTCCAGAATGAAGAGTGGCCTAGTTCAGCCGCTACGGTTGCGAGTGAACTAGTCTGCTCAAACAGGGGTCGCCCACCGAGCGGAAGCGAGCGAACATGCCGAGCAAGACGCCGAAAACGTGGTCTGTGATCGCAGACCACTACCGCCAGCGAATCCTGTCAGGGGAGCTGGAGCCGGGCGCGAAGCTGCCCAGCAACAAGGAGATCGCCGGCCGCTGGAACGTCGCCGTGGCCACGGTCAGCCGGTCACTTCAGCACCTACAGGTGGAGGGCTATCTCCGCACTTCACCGCGTGGAACATTCGTCGCGGATGATCCACGCGTGAGCGCCAGCAGTCGGGACCGTCTTGCCCGGGTGCAGAGGGTTCAGTCCAGCCTCATGGAGGGCGAGACCAGTCGCGTAACGGCTGCCGAACTCGTCATCCCGCCGCTCTACGTCGCGGATCTCTTCGACCTGGAGCACGGCGCCCAGCTGGTGCGCCGCGAGTACATCGCTGGGCGCGGCAAGTCTCGAACCCTCTTCGCGGTGTCTTGGTACCCCGCGCACTTCGCCGCGCTGGTGCCCGACTTGCTCAACACGGCTCCGGGGCGGAACGACGGAATCACGGCGCGCGTCCTCGAAGCCACTGGCCGAACCATCACAGCGGCACGCGACGACATGCACGCGCGCACGGCAGACCAGCGCGAAGCCGCCGCCTTGGCGGTACCGGTTGGCAGCTCGATCCTGGCTCTCGTCCACCGCTGGTCGGACGACGAAGGGCTGATCGAGTACACGGAGGCTTGCCTGCCTCCCCGGTTCACCATCGGCTACGAGTACACGCCGTAGGTTGACCCAGAACGCAGAAAGACCCCAGCGGGAATCCGCTGGGGTCTCTTTGCTGTTTGGGGAACCTTGCCCGCCCTGATCAGGCAGCTAAGACCGCTTACAGGTAGTCTTTCTCGCGGGCTTGATTTGCCAACTAGTCTGAGATGCAAGAGAGTTGACTCATGGGGGGCATGAAAATGGCATCACACCCAGGGTGCGTGTTTCGAGCTGGGGCCGGGATCGCCAGCGGCCACGGGCCGTGAACTTTCGTCGTGCCCTCCCCGCCCGGCAGCTGGGGCGTCGGGCATCACAAGCAGATGATCACAGCGTCTGACTTTGGTGCTCGGAGCTGGTGAAGCCTCGCGCCTTCAAGTACAGGCAAGCCGTCGGTCCGGCCCGTGTCGCGCCAGCATCCGAGGCACGACGCGTGAACGTTGCTGTGCTCGCGCCTTCCGCCCATGTGGATCGGCTTCGTCCAAGCCAAAACGACGGCGGCAACATGGCCCTTGCCGTCGCACCGCTCACACCGAAGCGGCACGTTCCTGAGCCCGATCTCCGCCATGCGCGCAGCGAGCTCGGTCAGCAACGGCTCGTGGTGCGGCGGCCGACCGCGCCACCGCCACAGACTGGCAAGACGAGCCGCCCCCTTCCTCAGCGCTCCCACTTCCTCGACACCCCCCTACCTCTGATAGCCGTGATCACTGCTGGGCCCGTGCCCGCCGCAGGCGGTCGCGGAGCTGCTGGGCTTCGTCGTCCGAGAGCTGCGGTGCCGACACCGTGAAGCGCTTGCTCGGGTCTGCCTGGCGGCCGACCATCTCCTGTGAATGCTGCGCGGCCTGGGCAGTGAGCATCTCGGGAGAGTTCAGGTCCCGCTCCGGCTGGTCGGCGAACGTCCGAAGGTCGGGGGTCTTGTTCGGGAGCGTGGCGCTCACGATCTGTACCGACCCGGCTTCCTGCACCCAGACGCCAGCCACCCGGGCGAGTGCGCGGAACAGCGCCCGATCCTGCGCGAACGCCTCCGGAGCGGTCCGGGATACCGTGATGGAGATGTCGCTGTGCAGCCCGACAAAGATCCGCGAACTGTCCGCCACCACAGCCGTGTTGGCGGGGAGGTGCTGGGAGACGACCGGGATCAGCCCGTAGATTCCCTCCGTCCACTGGGCGGCAGGGATCTCCGCGCGGAGTGCTTTGGCGGCTACCGGATCAACCCACAGAACCGTGGCCTCAGCGCCGGAGTCTTCCATGCGCTCAAGCGCAGAGCTGATCTCGGCAACGGACGGGGCGACGTTCTTCGTGACGCCCTGAGCCAGCAGTCCGATGACCCGCCGGGGATCGTTCGGGTCGGTCGGTCCGGCACCGTTGAACAGCCCCTTGTCAATCCCGCGCGCCATGGCGAAAGCAAGAGACTGGTTGATCCCGGCGACGAGATCCGGGCGGGCATCCTGGAGGACTTCGGACGATGCCCGCTCCACTGCGCCGAACTTGGCCGCCCAGCAGGTTCGGGAGGGCAGGTCCGTACCCGGCTCCGGGATGGGAGCGTTGGCGCCGACGTATCCGCCGTCGGCGGTCTTGATCGCCGGGAGCATCATCGAACCCGTGCGCATGGGCAGCTTGTTCGACGCCGGGATGTTCGCGAGGAAGCGGGACTTCGGGCCGATCATGTTGACCCACAGTGCGGCCGATTCCGTGGCCGTCCACGCCGCTTCGTTCGGGATGGTGCGCCGGTTCACGGGCAGGAAGCCGTCAGCCGTTCGGATAGGCGCGTCGATCATGCGGGACTCACTCTCAATCGGGTAGACGGCGTTCAGGGAACGGGCGCTTGCGGTTGTCGTCGGGTAGGCCGGGTTGGTTACCGGGCCAAGCTCATAGACGGTCATCGACGTAATCACGCGGACCGGAAGACTGGTCTCGGGGTCGTCGTCGCTGGCCCGCTCTTGCCCGCCCGGGTTGACTCGGAAGGTGAACGAGCTGCCGATCACGTCGCCACGCCTGATCAGTTCCGCGACGTCTTGGCCGGCCCGCGTGTTCGGAACGTCGATCTCATAGCGAATCCCCGACGTATCTACAGCGAGCCGGAGTGTTCCTGAACTACGCCGACCAAGTACGTGATCCACGTTGTGGTTGAACGTGGCGAGCACGTCGCCTCGGTCCGCTACCGGATTCCACGCGTTCGGGGAGATCCACTCTCGAAAGCCGCCCAGATCGTGGCTCAGCTCGTTGAACCGAACGGCATACCCGCTGATCGTGTTGACGCCCCCGGCGCTACGGATAGAAACATCAGACGGAGCCGTCCGCCTCTGGATGCCCGTGCCATGCGGCAGCGCGCGACTCATGGGCCTCCTCCCAAGCAATAGAGAAAACCCAGACTCTTGCCCGCTGTGGCAGCAGCGTCGTTGGCAAAAGTCCGGGCTTGAGATCGGGAAGGCGCACTGCCATGCGCCTGAAAGTGACACAGCGCAGACGTGCTGTTGTCATCAGCACTAGAGCGCAAGGACTTCCCCTGACGGTTTGATGGTTTGGCGCTCGATCTGGTTTGCCTATAGGTTTCTTATGTCAAACCAAAACAGGCATCAAATCGTCAGTTCGTCATCAGGAGTGCCGGCCATCCGCTTCCGCTGCTTGGCCGCTCGGTAGGCAGCTCGGTCCCGGCATCGCTTCGAGCAGTAGCGGGCGGGCCGTCCTCTGCCGCTGTAGGCGACCGCGTAGGCGCACTCTGGCCCCGCACAGGGTTCACCCGCCCGCATGGCCTCAGCGAGCCTGAGGGCATGGGCAATGAGCTTGTGTACATCGGCCCACTTGTTGTCGACCTCCATGGTCCACGCAGCCTCTTCGGCGCGTGTTAGGGCGCTGAGCAGTTCGGCAAATTTCAGAGTATTGATCGCGACACCCCCGTGATATTCGGTGATACGCCAGTGAATCCAGGCGTAACGAGCTCAGCCCGGCATCATTTCGCCGGATTCTCAACTTCTAGAGAGCGCAGAGACTTCCTGGCGCCGTACGCCCGTCTGCGGGCATGAAGAAGCCCCGGCAGGCTCAGGGGCCGTACCGGGGCCGTTGGGTCCGTCAGACTGCCAGGGCGGCTTCGAGAATGCGAATCTTCGACCCTGGGACGAGGGCTCCGCCATCCTTCGGCGGCTCTACGATCTCCCCTGCCGGGTCGTGGTCGATCTCTGCGCTGATCTCGAAGCCAGTCGGGTGGTTCTTGCCTTCTGCCTTCTTGCCCCGGCGCGGGAACAGCCGGACCACGACACCGTGTTCTTCCAACATCTCGCGTCGGGCAACGGTGTCAGCAGCGTGCCACTCGTCGGCCACCGTGCGGCCGGTCGGAACGCTGTACCAGCCTGCGGGCCGCTGGGGCTCCTTCTGCAGCTCTTCGATCTTGTCGCTGATCCGCTTGTACTCGCGCTGGAACCAGGCCGTGTCCTCCGCGGACTCGTACAGTCCGGCTTGCCGATCTGCGCGCAGCCGCTTCTTTGCCACCTCGTGCTCGGCTATCTCGTTGGCGATCCCGTTCCCGGGGTCGTAGACGCGCTGCATGAGCTGACCGGCACCAAACCTGCCCAGGAACCAGGACTCCACCTCGGCATCAAGCGCGGTCACCCCGAAGGAGGGGGCGGGCTTGCAGTGCTGCGCGTCTTCCCAGGCCAACGTGCGTGCCCGGCAGCCCCATGCAGGAATGCTTGTCCGCTTGCCGTTGATGATGCGGTCAGCCGACCCCGCGCGCTCGGCGGTGTGACCGCAGACGCCGCACTTCACCCGATAGGACAGCAGCGCCGTGCCCCTCGGCGCGGGACGCTTCCTCGGGGCCGCGCGCTTGGGGCCGAGCTTCGCCACCAGGGCGTCATGGGTCGCCCTGTCCCACAGGGGCGGCGCGATACGCACGGGCATGCCGTCGTCGCCGATCACTGCACGACGCCCGTGCATCAGGTAGCCCATCGCAGCTTCGCTGGTCAGAATTCGGATCAAGCTGTTCGGCCGCCAAGGCGCCTCCTTCGGCGCACGGCCGTACAGGATGGCAAGGCGGTCTCCAGGGTTCGGCACTCCGGCCCGGGTAAGTCGATGGATCTCGGTCCATGGCGTGATGCTTCCCGACTCGTCCGCCAGGATGCGCCGCGCCACTTCCCGGATCACCTCTGCCGACTCGGGGTCGATCTCGGTGTGCGAGATCTTCGCCGTCGGCGCCGGACGCACATGCCGGTAGCCGTAGCTCGGCTTGTTGGCCACCTGCCCGGCCGCGCGGGCACGCTGGGATTCCTGCCGGTTGCGCTCCCGGATGTTCCGGTGCTCGATCTGGGCGCCGAACAGCTTGAGCGTGAACTCACTTTCCTGGTTGGGGTCTTGGAGATCCCAGATACCCCGGTGGTCTGCGGTGACCAGGAGCTGTCCGCGTCGGCTGGTGTCCCGCGCGAGCGTAAGCCCTTCGAGCACGTCACGACCGATGCGGTCCACGGAGGACGCCACCAGCCCATCGAAAGGGCCGCGCTGCCCGAGAAGCCACGGACCAAGCTGCGGGCGGGTGTTGGGGTCGGTGGCGCCCGAAACCTCCCAGTCGTCGGCCCACCCGATGATGTGTCCGCCAGCCTCGGCGGCAGCGGCAAGAACGTACTCCATCTGCCGCACGGGGCTGCTGGTCGACGCCCGAACCCGCGAGAGTCGGCGAAGTCCGAGCAAGCACTTGCCGCACCCGTCGTACGGGGTCACGGGCGCTTCGGTATTGGCCAGGATCTTTGGCGCCATGGGTAACGCTCCCTACTCGATCTCTTACCGAGCCGGAGAGCGCAGGGACTTCCAGGGCGCTACTACGTGCAGCGCACCTTGGCGTTCACGATCAGCTCGCAGAGGGCGAGTTCGGCGTGGAAGATGGTTTCGGGGTCCCAGCCGTTGCCGGTCAGGACCGACCGGAGCGCCTGCCGGGAGAGGGCGAGCGAGGGGGTGTTACGGGTGCACACGGGAACCTCCGCGAGGCTGTGGTGTGGGGAGGGGGCAGCCGTGAGCCAGGCCGGATGACGGTTGCTCTTCGGCGGGAGGGCAGCAGGCGCCTACTGCCCGATATGGATGTACTTCTGACGATCCATCGGGTCAATCTGGGAACGACCATAACTCACGGCCATGGAAAATTTTCCATGAAGTTGAAATGTTCCCTCGATCGTGGACGCCGGGCTCGGATGGACCCATGTCCGGCAGCGGGGCAGACTGGGACCACCCTTGTCCCGGAAGGAACCATGGCTCGTACGAACCCCACACTTCGTCAGCGCAGGTTGGGAACAGAACTGCGAAGGATGCGAGAGCAGGCCGGCCTCGGCGGTAGCCAGCTCGGCCGCGCGGTCGGCATGAATCCGGCCCAGGTGACGCAGATGGAGTCGGGGAAGATCGGCATCAGCGTCGAGCGGCTGCACACCATTGCCGATACGTGTATGTGCTCCAACCAGCCTCTGATCGACGCGCTCGCCGACATCATCACCGAGCGAGGGCGGCCTGGATGGTGGGAGGAGTACCGGGAGACCTTGGCCTCGGACTTCCTCGACATCGCCGAGCTTGAAGGCCATGCGCGGCGGCTCTCGGTCTACGGAACCACCTTCATCCCAGGACTGCTTCAGACTGGTTCCTACACTGCGGCGTTGTTCGCCCAGGCGTATCCACCACCACTGCGCCATGAGGTCGATCTCAAGACTGCCTTCCGCATGCAGCGACAGCGCATCATCCGATCTGGTGCTACTCCGTACGCTGCGTACATCC
Organism: Kitasatospora sp. NPDC086791; assembly: GCF_040685975.1. Lineage (NCBI taxonomy): Bacteria > Bacillati > Actinomycetota > Actinomycetes > Kitasatosporales > Streptomycetaceae > Kitasatospora > Kitasatospora sp. NPDC086791. The sequence goes on from NZ_JBFBOC010000009.1 coordinate 24,499, forward strand.
ACGAAGCAGCCTTGCGTATGGAGTTCAGCGACCCGAAGGTCAACATCGACCAGATCGAGGCTCTCATCGCCGACTCGCAGGAGCCCAGCATCTCGGTTCGCATCGTGCCGTTCGCTGCCGGAGCCGTGCCGAGCCCCTGCGAGAACTTCACCTATGCAGAAGGACCGATCACCGATCTGGATGTTGCGCAGATGGACACCGGTCACGGTGGCAGGCTCTTCGACAGCTCAGCCCACCTCGCAAGGTTCCGGGTCCTCCTTGCCATGATGGACTCCACTGCGCTCTCCGAGGAGAAGTCACGAGACTTCATGCGGTCGATCAAGGAAGAAATGGCAGGCAAGCATGTCTAGCTCGGTGTGGCAGAAGTCCAGCTACTCGGCCTCAAGCGATAACTGCGTTGAAGTGCGTGTAACGGATGGGTTGATCGAACTGCGCGAGTCGGATGAGGGCGACGTCATCGTCCGTACCACTGCGGCCAGGTTCGCCGTCTTCCTTCAGGGTGCGAAGGCGGGCGAGTTCGACCACTTCGCCACCACCGCTTAGCGAACCGTTCCGGCGGCCCTCGCGAAGGAGCGAGGGCCGCCGGGGACGGCTCACAGGCCGGGCACGTGGTAGCCGTTCAGGTACCAGAGTGCGGCCGTGTACCAGAGCAGGGCGATCAGGGTGACCAGGGCGCCGCCTGCCGTGGGCAGGGCCCAGCCGGGCAGTCGGCGGTGGCGGACCACGATGACCTTGGCGACGAACGCCCCGTAGAGGAAGCACCCGGCGAACGAGTGCAGGGCGACCCGACTGTTCGTCAGTTGCACCCCGTACGCCGTGATGCAGTGGTAGGCGATCGGCAGGGAGAGCAGGAACGCGCCCAGGCCGACCAGCCGGTGCCCGGTCCGGACCGACCGGGGCGCGGCCGACAGGCCGGGCAGTCGGCCGTACATCCAGAGGGCCAGCAGCAGCTGGACCAGCGCGAGGCCCAGCAGGGCGGTGCCGAGCTGGGCCTTGAGCTGGTTGGCGTCGTCGAAGCGGCGGCCGAAGAGGCTGCTGGTGTAGTCCGGGGTGTGCGCCCGGCCGTACCAGTAGAGGCCGGCCGTCACCGCCACCGGCAGGAGCGCCCACAGGAAGCCGGCGGCCCGCCGGGGGCGGGAGGGCCGATCGACGCCGTTCATCGGCTCAGCTGCCCTCGATCTTGTTGCCCGCGGTGTTGATCAGGTACCAGGTGGCTCCGAAGGCGTTGGACTCCTCGCCGTTGGTGTCGCCCTGCGCCGTGTCGCCCTCGAAGTAGTAGAGCGGGTGGCCGTTGTAGACGATCTGGGTCGTGCCGTCCTTGCGGGTGCTGGTGGTGAGCTTGGCCTGGTCGACACCGTTGGTGGCGGTGGGGGCGCCTGTGGTCAGCGCGGGGGGCCAGGCGGTGGCGCAGGCGTCGTAGCAGGTGGAGGCGGACGAGGTGTCCGCCTCGAACAGGTAGAGCGACTTGCCGCGGGCGTCGACCAGGAAGTTCTGGTACTTGCCGACGGTGGTCGCCGAGATCGTCGCGGCCGTACCGCTGATCGCGGCGGACGGGCTCGCGCTCGCCGTCTCGGTCGAGGTCGGTGCGGCCGTCGGGCTGCCCGACGCGGTCGCCGACGCGGTCGCCGGGGCGGTCGTCGCCAGCGGCGTGGTCGCCGTGGACGTCGTGTTCTTGCTGCTGGAGCAGCCGCCGCACACCAGGGTGATCAGGGCGACGGCGGTGCCCGCGACGGTCAGCGAACGGGAATTCCTCATGGGCTTCTCTCCGGCGGAGGTGGGAACGGGTGCCGCCACTTCAGCCTGAACGGGCCGCACCGCTCCGCTCGGCACGCCAGCGGGCGGGCAACGCGGGCCCGCCGTTAACCCCGATGGCCGATGCCGACACACCGCCACCGCCGGGTGCCGAGGCAGGTCCATGCGGGAACGTGAACGGTCCTTGCCCGGCGTCCCGCGGGCTCCCCAAGGTCCCAGTGACCGACCCGCACAGCAGGTGGAGGGGAACGATGGAGCGCACGCGGATCGCGGGCGGTGCCCCGGACTGCCGCAACGACGACTGCCCTACGGTCTACGCCACCGACCGGGGCACCATCGCCGTCCAGGGCGACATTCTTGAGCGGCAGACGCCCGAGGGCGAGGCAGTGGTGGAGATCCCCGAGGGTGTGCTGAGGGAGGCGTTCCATGCGCTTGGATGGTGACTCCTGGCGCACCTTCTTCGACTCGTTCGAGCGGGAGGCGTTCCGGTTGGAGACCCGGAGTTCCTGCGCGATGCCCGGCGAGGACGAGGAGTTCCAGGAGTTCCTGGCCACCGGCGAGCTGCACATTCCCGATGACGATGCGTGGCTCACCCGCGTGCGGGACTATCGCGCGACCGACCGGTGGATCGGGCGGGTCCATGTCGTGACCAGACCGCTCTCCGACTACCTGCGCTTCGAGTTCGCCGCCTACGCGTACAACGTCGAGGCCGGTGAGGACATTCGGATCCTGGACCTCACCGGACGGGAGAGTCCCGGCCTTCCGGACCAGGACTTCTGGATGTTCGACGACGCGAAGGTGGTCGACATGACGTACCACGCGGACGGTAGGCAGCTCGGCCGGGACCTTCTGGAGGCGCCGGACCTGGAGAGGACGACCCGACCGTCACCGAGTCCTTCGACCTGCTGTGGAAGGGCGTGGAGATCACCACCGGCGCCCAGCGCGAGCACCGCCACGACCGGCTGGTCGCCCAGGCCCGCGAGAAGGGCATGGACACCGGGCCGCTCTCCGGCTACCTGGACTGCTTCCGCTACGGCACCCCGCCGCACGGCGGCCTCGGGCTGGGGCTCGGCCGGCTGCTGATGCTCGCCCTCGGCCTGCCGTCGATCCGCGAGGCGACCTTCCTGTTCCGGGGGCCGAACCGCCTGGAGCCGTAGCCGTAACCGCGGACAGCGGAGTGGGGCGGGGCGTGATCCGGATGGGCTCCGCCCCGTGGGCGGGCCCGTACCCGGGCGGGTGGAATCCCGCCCGCCCGGGAGTGACCTGGGTCATACCGGTGACGGGGCCGGGGCGGGCACTGTTTCCCAGGAGCGCACTGGGCGTGTTCACGCCCGTCCGCACACCACCGAGTGTCCGCGTATGGGCTTGTCGGCGTAAAACCGACCGATAAGGTGTTAATCCAACATTCATCCATGCCGCGTAGCCTCCGGGGGCTAGCCTCATGCTGAACGTCATCGTCCGACCGGGAGGCGAAAGCCCCGTGCAAGGCACTGTCACCACACCAGGCGGCCCCACGGTGGCCGGGGGCCAGGGCGAGGCGTTCCTGCTCGTCGTGGACGACGAGCCCAACATCCGCGAGCTGCTCGCCGCCTCGCTGCGCTTCTCCGGCTTCCGGGTCGCCTCCGCCGCCAGCGGCACCGAGGCGCTCGACCTCATCGCCGTCGAGCGCCCCGACCTCGTCGTGCTCGACGTGATGCTCCCCGACCTCGACGGCTTCACCGTCGTCGAGAAGCTGCGCGAGCGCACCAGCCGCGGCCAGATAGCCGGGCCGACGCACGGGCACCCCGGCGACCACCTGCCGGTGCTCTTCCTCACCGCCAAGGACGGCGTCGGCGACAAGGTGCAGGGCCTCGCCGCGGGCGCCGACGACTACGTCACCAAGCCGTTCAGCCTCGAAGAGCTGATCGCCCGGATCCGCGCCATCCTGCGCCGGGCCGGCGGACCCGCCGAGGACGGCCGACTGGTCGTCGCCGACCTCAGCCTCGACCCGGTCGCCCACGAGGTCACCCGCGCCGGCACCCCGGTCTCGCTCTCCCCGACCGAGTTCAAGCTGCTGCACTACCTGATGGCCAACGTCGGCCGGGTGGTCTCCAAGGCGCAGATCCTCGACCACGTCTGGGCCTACGACTTCGGCGGCGACCTCTCCATCGTCGAGTCGTACATCTCCTACCTGCGCCGCAAGCTCGACTCCGGCCCCGCCCACGGCGCCAAGCTGATCCACACCGTGCGCGGCATCGGTTACGCGCTGCGCCGCCCCCCGCAGGGCTGACCGGTACCGACCCACGTGTTCGCCCGCTTCTCCTCCCGGCTGTCGCTGCGCGCCCGGCTGCTGGTGCTCGCGCTCGTCCTGGTCACCACCGGCCTCGCGGTCAGCGACGCCTTCGTGCTCGGCACCGTCCGGGCCCAGCTGGTGGAACAGCTCGACGAGCAGCTCCAGCGGTACGGGCTGCCGCTGTCCCGCAAGCCCCCGGCCCAGGTCACCGCGCCGGCACCCGGCCGGCCCGTCCCCAGCGGGCGGCGGGTCAGCCTGCCCAGCCAGTACCTGGTGCAGTTCCTGTCCTCGGACGGCAAGGTCCAGGCGGTCATGCGCCAGCCCGTCTCCGACAGCGACCCGGCGCCGCAGCTGGCCGGCCTGGACCCGACCCGGACCGCCCCCGACGTCCCCTTCGACCTGCCCGACCAGCGCGGCGAACACCGCTGGCGGGTGCTGGTGCTGCCGCTCCAGACCCCCCGCGGACCGGCCGCCACCCCCAGCACCTTCGCCTCGCCCACGGTCACCCCGACCTACGTCATGGTGGCCGTCTCCCGCGAGGACATCGACGCCACCCTCGGCAAGCTCAACACCTCCTTCCTGGCCATCGGCGGCGCCGTCCTGTTGCTGATCGCCGGCCTCGGCTTCTTCGCCGTGCGGGCCGGACTGCGGCCGCTGCGGCGGATCGAGGCGGGCGCCGAGCGGATCGCGGCCGGCGAGCTGTCGCACCGGATGCCCGAACTCTCCCCCGGCACCGAGGTCGGCCGGCTGGCGGTCGCGCTCAACGGGATGCTCACCCAGATCGAGGCCGCCTTCGCGGCGCGCGCCGAGTCCGAGGCCCGGATGCGCCGCTTCGTCGCGGACGCCTCGCACGAGTTGCGCACCCCGCTGGCCGGGATCCGCGGCTTCGCCGAGCTGTACCGGATGGGCGCGCTGCCCACCGAAGCGGACGTCAAGCGCACCATGACCCGGATCGAGAGCGAGGCCGACCGGATGGGCGCCCTGGTCGAGGACCTGTTGGTGCTCGCCCGGCTGGACGAGGAGCGCCCGCTCGACCTCGCCCCGATGGACCTGCGCACCCTCGCCGCCGACGCCCTGCACGACCTCACCGCGCTCGACCCGAGCCGCCCGGTCGCGCTCACCGGCCCCTCCGGTACGGGCGCGCCCGGCGCGGCGCCCGTCATCGGCGACGAGGCGAGGCTGCGGCAGGTGGTGACCAACCTGGTCGGCAACGCGGTCAAGCACACCCCGGCCGGCACCCCGGTCCGGATCGGGGTGGGCGCCGGCGCCGACGGCGTCTGCCTGCTGGAGGTCGCCGACGCCGGCCCGGGCCTCACCGAGGAGCAGGCCCAGCGGGTCTTCGACCGCTTCTTCCGGGTCGACGCCTCGCGCAGCCGGGACAACGGCGGCGGCGCCGGCCTCGGCCTCGCCATCGCCGCCGCCCTCACCCACGCGCACGGCGGGACCCTCAGCCTGGACACCGCGCCGGGCGAGGGCGCGACCTTCCGGGTCGAACTGCCCAGCCACGGCGAACGGCCGTCCTGACCGACGGACGGCCTTTTGTCGACGCGTCAATCAGTCGGCCAACCAGGCACATTGCGCGGTCGCACATTGCCGGAAGGCGACATGGAGCGTAAAGAGAGCTTGCCGCGACCGGCTCCGATCCGGCCGCCCGCGCCACACACTGACCCACCCCGGTTCGCGCCCGCTCGGGAGGAGGCCGCGAACCCACCCGAACCGCAGGACAGGCCCCGGCCCGTCCTGCGGTTCCGGCGTTTCCAGGACCGAAACTCCCCGATCGGGTGAACCGGAAACCGTTCACCCGGCCGATCCCCCGGTCGTGTGCGATGGTCCACGTGCTCACTCAGGCACTGGGAGATCGTGATGGATCCTGATCAGAGGCTGTGGAAGGCGTGGACGTCCATGACCGTCCCGGCGTTCGCCCGCGCGGAGAGGACGGGGTGCGCACCGGTGCGGAGCCGCTGCGTCACTGCCGGTCCGAAGGCGATGACGCCCCACGTCACCGTGGCCCCGACCGGCCCCGGGATCACCGGCGAGCGTCGTGGCTGACGGCGGGGCGTCGTTCAAGCGGGACCTGTCGGAGTGGCGGGTCGCCCTGGTGGCGTGGCGGCTGCTGGTGCTGCAGGCGGCGGATCCGGTGGTGGGGGCCGGGATGGCGGAGCACTCGACGTACCGGGCGCATCCCTGGCGGCGGGTCGAGCACACCCTGGGCAGCGGGCGGCGGCTGTTCTACCAGGACGCGGAGACGCTGCGGCGCGAGGTCGCGCGGCTGGACCGGGCGCACAAGCGGATCCGGGGGACGGCGCCGGATGGGCGGGCCTACGACGCCCGGGACGCGGCGACCAGGGCGTGGGTGCTGCTGACGCTCTTCGAGTGCGTGGTCGCCATGCGCCGACTGGGCGGGGACCCGTACGACGCCGGGCAGTTGGAGGAGGCGTACGCCGAGTTCAAGGGAGCGGTCGCGGCCTTCGGCCTGCCCGAGGGCGAACTTCCCGAGGCGGCGAAGGACTTGCCCGCCTACTTCGCCCGGTACGCCCGGGAGAAGCTGGAGTTCACCGAGGCGGCGCGCTACCTGATGGGCGACCTGTTGCGGGAGGCGCCCCGGCCGCGGCGGCTGTGGTTCCTCGGGGACGCCGGGTGGCGGGTGCTGCGGCGCGTGGTGGCCCGGGTGATCACCGCGCTGACGGTGGCGGACCTGCCGCCGGTGGTGCGCGAGCGGTTCGGGCTCGTCCCCACCCGGCGCGGCGCCCTGCTGTCCGTGCTGCTGCACCGGGGAGCGGGGGCGCTGGTTCCCCTCCTCCCGGACCGGGTGCGCTACCGCTCGCCCGGGGAGCGGCGCCCGCCCGGCCGCTACCGTCCGCAGCGCGACGCGCGCGGGCCCCGGCTGGACCGGTTCTTCCGCGAGGTGCTGGACCAGACCGGCGACGGCTTCGTCACCGTGCACGACCTGCGGGCGATGGCGCACAACGTCTGCTGGCAGCTGGAGCTGGACGAGGCCGGCGAGGCCAGGGTCCACGAGGCCTTCGAGGGCTGGTGGGAGCAGCTGCGCGCGGTGATGGACGCCGACGGCGACGGGAAGGTCAGCCGGGAGGAGTTCGTGGCCGCGACCGTGGCCGGGTACGACCGGGACCGGACGTACCTGGAGCAGGGGCTGCTGCCCGCGCTGCGGGCGGTGTTCGCGGCGGCCGACACCGACGGCAGCGGCTTCCTGGAGTTCGACGAGTACCGCGCGGTGTTCGGCGGCCCGCGCGTGCACCCGGCCGAGCTGTCGCACGGTTTCCGCCAGTTGGACGCGGACGGGGACGGGCGGATCACCCGGGAGGAGTTCCTGCACGGCTTCACCGAGTTCTTCACCGCCCGCGCCGACTCCACCTCGGGCACCCAGCTCCTCGGCCGCGCCTGACCGGCGTCCCCGCCCGCTCGCCCGAAGCCGCGAGCGCCCGCCCGCTCGCCCGAAGCCGCGAGCGCTCGCCCGCTGCCTGAGCAGCCCGTACCACGCCCCGCCCGCCGCCGCGAGCGGGGCGTGGGCCTGTCAAGCGCCGGTTCGGCCAAGAACCCGGCGGCATCCGCCCGCTCGTTCGTTGCCCCGGCCCCGGCGGATCCGCAGACTGTGCGGACCGCTGCGCGAACCGTGACGCACCCCACAGGGCTGTCAACCCCACCCCACCTGCAGTTCCCCCGTAAGGATGGTGGATACTGGCCCTTGTGAACGTGTTCACGTTCACAAGCGGACAAGCTTGCACGGTTCGGCAACGGTCTACGGCTATAGAAGAAGTCTGTCCGGAATGCGCCCGTCACGGCACGGGCAGGTTGGGAGAGAGAGCGACGTGGAACTGGCAATCGCTCACGAGACCATCGCGCGATGGCAATTCGGCATCACCACCGTCTACCACTTCCTCTTCGTTCCGCTCACGATCAGCCTGGCCGCCGTCGTGGCCGGCCTGGAGACCGCCTGGGTGCGGACGAACAAGGAGAAGTACTTCCACGCGACCAAGTTCTGGGGAAAGCTCTTCCTCATCAACATCGCGATGGGCGTGGTCACCGGAATCGTCCAGGAATTCCAGTTCGGCATGAACTGGTCCGACTACTCGCGCTTCGTCGGCGACGTCTTCGGCGCCCCGCTCGCGATGGAGGCGCTGATCGCCTTCTTCTTCGAATCCACCTTCATCGGCCTGTGGATCTTCGGCTGGGACAAGCTGCCGAGGAAGATCCACTGCGCCTGCATGTGGATGGTCGCGCTGGGCACGGTGCTCTCCGCCTACTTCATCCTGGCCGCCAACTCCTGGATGCAGCACCCCGTCGGGTACGCGATCGACCCGGTCACCGGCAAGGCCCAGCTGACCGACATCGCCGCGGTGCTGTTCCAGAACACCACCCTCACCGTCGTCGCCCACACCCTGACCGCCGCCTTCCTCACCGGCGCCGCCTTCATGGTCGGCATCTCCTCCTTCCACCTCTGGAAGGCCAAGCGGCTGCACGAGAAGAGCGGCGGGACCGAGACCGTCGACGCCCGGAAGACCGCCTCGATGCGCACCTCGCTGCGGCTCGGCCTGGTGCTCGCCGTGGTCTTCGGCGCCGGCACCGCGCTCAGCGGCGACGAGCTGGGCAAGGTCATGTTCGAGCAGCAGCCGATGAAGATGGCCGCCGCCGAGGCCCTCTGGGACACCCAGTCCCCCGCGCCGTTCTCGGTCTTCGCGGTCGGCGACGTCAGCAAGGGCCACAACTCGGTCGCGCTGGAGGTCCCCGGGGTGCTGTCCTTCCTCGCCCACAGCGACTTCAGCTCCTCCGTCCCCGGCATCAACGACACCGCCGCGGCCGAGGCCGCCCAGCACGGCGGCGACCCCAAGGACTACATCCCGAGCATCTTCGTCACCTACTGGGGCTTCCGCCTCATGATCGGCTTCGGGATGACCTCCTTCCTGGCCGGCCTGATCGGGCTCTGGACCACCCGGAAGAAGCTCTTCCTGCGGCCCGAGTTCCGCACCGGCGAGACCGAGGTGCCCCGGCTGATGCTCACCCCCGGACGCGAGCTCGGCCCGCTGCTGACCACGTGGAGCTGGCGGATCGGCATCCTGACCATGGGCTTCCCGCTGATCGCCAACAGCTTCGGCTGGATCTTCACCGAGATGGGCCGCCAGCCCTGGGCCGTCTTCGGCCTGATGACCACCGCCGACGCGGTCTCGCCCAACGTCGGCGTCGGCACCCAGATCGGCGCCCTGGCGACCTTCACCACGCTGTACGCGATCCTCGCCGTCGTCGAGGTCCGGCTGCTGGTCAAGTACGCCAAGGCCGGCCCGGTGGTGACCGAGCAGCCGCCCACCGAGGACCCCTCGCTGCGCGGACCGTCCTCGGGCGAGGACGCCGACAAGCCGCTCGCCTTCGCGTACTGAGGCACCGGGACCACTGCGGAACTGAGGATCTGACATGCAACTCCACGACGTCTGGTTCGTGCTGATCGCGGTCCTGTGGATCGGCTACTTCTTCCTGGAGGGCTTCGACTTCGGGATCGGCATCCTGACCAAGCCGCTGGCCCGGGACACCGCCGAGCGGCGGGTCCTGATCAACACCATCGGCCCGGTCTGGGACGGCAACGAGGTCTGGCTGCTGACCGCCGGCGGCGCCACCTTCGCCGCCTTCCCGGACTGGTACGCGACGCTGTTCAGCGGCTTCTACATCCCGCTGCTGGCGATCCTGGTCTGCCTGATCGTCCGCGGCGTGGCCTTCGAGTACCGGGCCAAGCGCGACGGCGCCCGCTGGCAGCGGAACTGGGAGGAGGCCATCTTCTGGACCTCGCTCCTCCCGGCCTTCCTCTGGGGCGTGGCCTTCGCCAACATCGTGCGCGGCGTGGACATCGACGCGCAGAAGAACTACGTCGGCGGCCTCGGGGACCTGCTGAACCCGTACGCGCTGCTCGGCGGCCTGGTGACGCTCTCCCTGTTCACCTTCCACGGCGCGGTGTTCGCCGCGCTCAAGACGGTCGGGGAGATCCGCGAGCGGGCCCGCCGGGCCGCCCTGCGGGCCGGACTGGTGACGGCCGTGCTGGCGCTGGTCTTCCTGGTCTGGACCCAGGGCCACAGCGGCAACGGCCGCAGCCTGGTCGCCCTGGTGATCGCCGTGCTGGCCCTGGTCGGCGCGTTGGTCGCCAACCAACTCGGCCGCGAGGGCTGGGCGTTCGTCCTCTCCGGGGCGACCGTCGTGGCCGCCGTCGCGATGCTCTTCCTGGCGCTCTTCCCGAACGTCATGCCGTCCACCCTGAACCCCGCCTGGAGCCTGACCGTCTCCAACGCGGCCTCCTCGCCGTACACGCTGAAGCTGATGACGGTCGTGGCGGCGGTGTTCACCCCGCTGGTGCTGCTCTACCAGGGCTGGACGTACTGGGTGTTCCGCAAGCGGATCGGCGTCCAGCACATCCCCGGGCACGCCCCCGCCGCCCCGCTCGACCGGGCCTGACGCGATGAAGCCGGTCGACCCCCGACTCCTCGGGTACGCCCGCACCACCAGGGTGTTCCTCGCCGGATCCGTGCTCCTCGGCGCGGTCGGCGCGGCCCTGGTGGTCGCCCAGGCGAGTCTGATCGCCGAGGTCGTCGTCCGCGCCTTCCAGCGCGGCGCGACGCTCGCCGAGCTGACCACGCCGCTGCTGCTGCTCGCCCTGACGGCCGTCGGGCGCGGGCTGGTCGGCTGGCTCACCGAACTCACCGCGCACCGGTCCGTCGCCCGGGTGAAGTCCACCCTGCGGCGCCGGCTGCTCGACCACGCCACCGCGCTCGGCCCGTCCTACCTGGCGGGCCGGCGCACCGGCGAACTCACCACCCTCGCCACCCGCGGCATCGACGCGCTGGACGACTACTTCGCCCGGTACCTGCCGCAGCTGGCCCTGGCCGTGGTCGTCCCGGTGATCGTGCTGCTGCGGATCGTCGGCGCCGACTTCACCTCGGCCGCGGTCATCGCCGGGACGCTCCCGCTGATCCCGCTGTTCATGGTGCTGATCGGGATGGCCACCCAGGCCCGGATGGACCGGCAGTGGGACACCCTGGCGCGGCTCTCGCACCACTTCCTCGACGTGGTCGCCGGGCTCCCCACCCTCAAGGTGTTCAACCGGGCCCGCACCCAGGCCGCCACCATCGCCCGGATCACCGCCGACTACCGTCGGGCCACCCTGCGCACCCTGCGGATCGCCTTCGTCTCCTCCTTCACCCTGGAGTTGCTCTCCACCCTCTCCGTCGCGCTGGTCGCGGTCACCGTCGGCTTCCGGCTGGTGGACGGCACGCTCGACCTGGAGACCGGCCTGCTGATCCTGGTCCTCGCCCCCGAGGTGTACGTCCCGATCCGCCAGGTCGGCGCGCTCTACCACTCCAGCGTCGAGGGACTGACCGCCGCCGACGAGCTGTTCCGGGTGCTGGAGACCCCGCTGCCCGCCGCCGGCACGGTGCCCGCGCCCGCCCTCGCCGGGGCCCTGATCGAGGCGGACGGGCTGGTCGTCCGCCACCCCGGGCGGACCGAGCCCGCGCTGGACGGCGCCGCGCTGACCCTGCGTCCGGGCACCGGCACGGCCCTCACCGGCCCGAGCGGCGCCGGCAAGTCCACCCTGCTGGCCGTCCTGCTCGGCCTCACCGCCCCCGCGGCCGGCAGCGTCCGGATCACCGCCGCCGACGGCCGGTCGTACGACCTCGCCGAACTGGAGCCCGCGAGCTGGCGGCGGCAGATCGCCTGGGTGCCGCAGCACCCGCACCTGTTCGCCGGGACGGTCGCCGACAACCTGCGGCTCTACCGGCCCGAGGCCACCGACGAGCAGCTGTGGACGGCGCTGCGGGCCGCGCACGCGCTCGACTTCGTGACCGACCTGGCCGCCGGGCTCGGCGAGGACGGCGCCGGGCTCTCCGCCGGACAGCGCCAGCGCCTCGCGCTCGCCCGGGTGCTGCTCGCCGACGACCGGCCGCTGGTGCTGCTGGACGAGCCGACCGCGCACCTGGACGGCGCCTCCGAGGCGGCCGTCGTGGACGCCGTCCGGACCCTCGCCGAGGACCCGGCGCGCACCGTGCTGATCGTCGCGCACCGGCCGGCCCTGCTGGCCGTCACCGACCGGCGGGTCCGGCTGGCCGGGCCCGCGCCGCTGGCCGCCACCGCCCCGGTCACCCCGCTCGCGCACGGCGGCCGGCCGACCGCGGCCCCCGCCGTCCCGGAGGAGCCGGAGACCGAGGCCGGCAGCACGCCCCGGCTGGCCCTGTCCGTCCTGCTCGGCGCGCTCGCCCTCGGCTGCGCCGTCGCGCTGATGGCCACCTCCGGCTACCTCATCTCCCGCGCCTCGGAGATGCCGCCGGTCCTCTACCTGATGATGGCCGTCACCTCGGTCCGCGCCTTCGGCATCGGCCGCAGCGTCTTCCGCTACGCCGAACGGCTGGTCTCGCACGACGCGGTGCTGCGCACCCTCGGCACCCTGCGGGCCGCCGTCCACCGGCGGCTGAGCGCGCTCGCCCCGGCCGGACTGCCCGCCTTCCGGCGCGGTGACCTGCTCTCCCGGCTGGTCGCCGACGTGGACGCGATCCAGGACCACTACCTGCGCTGGCGGCTGCCGGCCGCCGTGGCGGGCGTGGTCGGGCTGGCCTCGACGGTGGCGATGGCCGCCTTCCTGCCCGCCGCCGGGGCGGTGCTCGGCCTCGGGCTGCTGCTCGCGGGCGTGCTGGTGCCCGCGCTGGCCGCCCGCTGGTCGGCCGGCGCCGAGCGGCGGCAGGCCCCGGCGCGCGGACGGCTGGCCACCACCGTGGTGGACGCCCTCACCGGCACGGCCGAACTCACCGTGGCCGGCGCGCTGCCCGGCCGGCTCGCCGCCGTCCGCGGCGCCGACGCCGCGCTGACCGGGCTGGCCGCCCGCTCGGCCGCCACCACGGCGCTCGGCACCGGGCTGATCACGCTGCTCACCGGGCTGACGGTGACCGCGGCGGCGGCCGTCGGGATCCAGGGGGTGCGCGGCGGGGCACTGGCGCCGGTCTGCCTGGCGGTGGTGGTGCTCACCCCGCTGGCCGCCTTCGAAGCGGTCACCGGGATGCCGCTCGCCGTCCAGGCCCGCCAGCGCAGCCGCGCCGCGCGGGCCCGGCTGGACGAGGTGCTGAACGCACCCTCGCCGGTCACCGAGCCGTCGGAGCCGGTGGAGCTCCCGGAGCGGCCGCTGCCCGTCGCGGTGCGCGGGCTGACCGTGCGGCATCCCGGGCAGGCGGTGGACGCGCTCGCCGGGGTGGACCTCGACCTCGCCCCGGGCCGCCGGATCGCCGTGGTCGGCCCGTCCGGCTCCGGCAAGACCACGCTCGCCCAGGCGCTGCTGCGCTTCCTGGAGCCGAGCGCCGGGACCGTCACCTTCGCCGCCGGCCGCCCACAGGCCGTGGACAGCCGGGCGCTCGCGGGCGAGGACGTCCGCCGGGTGATCGGGCTCTGCGCGCAGGACGCGCACGTGTTCGACAGCTCGCTGCGGGAGAACCTGCGGCTGGCCCGGCCCGACGCGGGGGAGGACGAGCTGCGCGCCGCGCTCGCCGCCGCCCGGCTGCTGGACTGGACGCAGGGCCTGCCGGACGGCCTGGACACCATGGTCGGCGAGCACGGCGCCCGGCTCTCCGGCGGCCAGCGCCAGCGCCTCGCGCTGGCCCGGGCGCTGCTCGCGGACTTCCCGGTCCTGGTCCTGGACGAGCCCGCCGAACACCTCGACCTGCCCACCGCCGACGCGCTCACCGCCGACCTGCTGGCCGCCACCGAGGGCCGCACCACCGTGCTGATCACCCACCGGCTGGCCGGGCTGGACGACACCACGGTGGACGAGGTGCTGGTGCTGGACGGCGGCCGGGTGGCGGAGCGGGGCCGCTGGTCGGAACTGCTCGCCGACCCGGACGGACGGCTGCGCGCGATGTGGCGGCGGGAGCGGGAGGCGGACGGGCTGCTGGAGGTGGACGGGCTCGGGCCGCCGGAGGTGGACGGGCCGCTGGAGCCGGTGGGGACCCGGTGAGCGTCGGGCCGTCGGCCGCGCCGCCGGTCACGCCGTCCTTCGTCTGAAAAGCGTACAAACTAGGCTTTCTTCATGGACCCGACGCCGGACCTCCCCGAGGCCACCCCCGAGCCGACACCCCATCGGGTGCCCGAGATCGCCTCGCTCGGTCTGGACACCCTGGTCACCGAGGTCGCCGAGCGCCTGCAGTCGGCCGCCGCCGTCACCGACCGGATGCAGCGGCTGCTGGAGGCGGTGGTCTCCATCGGTGCCGGCCTGGACCTGCACGCCACCCTGCACCGGATCGCCACCGGCGCCGCCGAGCTGGTCGACGCCCGCTACGCGGCGCTCGGCGTGATCGCCCCCGGCGGCACCGGCCTGGCCGACTTCATCCACGTCGGCGTGGACGACGGGACCGCCGCCGGGATCGGCGAACTGCCCGCCGGGCGCGGCGTCCTCGGCGCGCTCATCGACCGCCCCGAACCGCTGCGGCTGGCCGACCTCGGCGCCGACCCGCGGTCCTCCGGGTTCCCGCCGCACCACCCCCGGATGAAGACCTTCCTGGGCGTGCCGATCCGGGTCCGCGCCGAGGTGTTCGGCAACCTCTACCTCACCGAGAAGAAGGGCGGCGGCGCCTTCACCCCCGAGGACGAGCAGGTGGTGCACGCCCTCGCCGCGGCGGCCGGCGTGGCGATCGAGAACTCCCGGCTGTACGAGGAGGGCCGCCGCCGCGAGCGCTGGATCGCCGGTGCCGCCGCCGTCACCACCGCGCTGCTCTCCGGTGAGCAGGCCGAGACGGCGCTGACCGTCGCGGCCGAACAGGTGCGGGAGCTGGCGAACGCCGCCCTCGGCATGATCCTGCTGCCGACCGGCCCGGAGGGCGAGGGGGACGGGCAGATGCGGGTCGCCCACGCCTCCGGCGAGGTGGCCGAGTTCGTCCGCGGCGAGCTGCTGCCCAAGGAGAGCTTCGCGGCCCGGCTGCTGGAGGGGGAGAGCGTCTCGCTGGACGACATGTCCAGCGACCCGACCGTGGTGATGCGGCTCGCCCGCCGCTTCGGCCCGTCGATGGCCGTGCCGATGGTCGCCGCCGGGCGGGTGCTCGGCGGTCTCTGCGTCTGGCGGCCGTGCGGCGCGCGGCCGTTCACCGACGTCGAGAAGCAGCTCGCCGAGACCTTCGCCTCCCAGGCCGCCCTCGCCCTGCGGCTCGCCGAGGGCCAGCGCGACCAGCAGCGACTGGCCGTCTTCCAGGACCGCGACCGGATCGCCCGGGACCTCCACGACCTGGTGATCCAAAGGCTGTTCGCCACCGGGATGATGCTGGAGAGCGCGGCCCGGCGGGCCGTCGTCCCCGAGGTGCGGACCGGCATCGGCAAGGCGGTGGACGAGCTGGACGCCACCATCCAGGAGGTCCGCACCACCATCTACGCCCTGCAGCACGACAACCACGGCGACGCGCCCGACACCCTGCGCACCCGGGTGCTGCGGGAGGCCAGCCAGGCCGCGGCGGCGCTCGGCTTCAAGCCCTCGGTGAGCTTCGTCGGGCCGGTGGAGAACCTGGTCGAGGACCAGATCGGCCGTCAACTGCTGGCGGCACTGCGGGAGATGCTCTCCAACACGGCCCGGCACGCACGGGCCTCCCGGGTCGGCGTGGAGATCGACGCCACCATCCACCTGGGCGACGACGGTCGGCCGGTCGGCGGCGACCCGGAGTCGCTGGACCGCGGCGGCCGGCCCGGTGTGCTGCTCTCCGTGACCGACGACGGGGTGGGCATCCCGGAGGGCGGCCGGCGCAGCGGGCTGCGCAACCTCACCCGGCGCGCGGAGGCGCTCGGCGGCGACGCGTGGCACGAGAGCGGGCCCTACCGGAAGGGCACCGTGGTGCGCTGGACGGCCCGGCTCTGAAGGCGCCCGGGCCGCCCCAGGGCCGCCCCCAGGGGGGCCTCCGGGGTGTCCCGAGAGGCCTCCGGTCAAGACAAGTGAAACTTAAACGAGAGAGAACTTCCCGACCAACAGCGCAAGTTGTGAACGTTCTGGGCTTTCGGGAGCTCTGTGTGCACACATAGCTTTACTCCGCTCGGAGGGGAAACCGGAAGGTAACCGGACGGAGGGGCAGTGGACGCTTCCGGCCGCGGTCACACCGCAGCAGGGGCAAGTCGAGGGGGGTTCCGCGCCGAACGGGCCGCGGACGGGCGCTACCGCTGGCAGTTGAAGGCGCCCAACGGTCGGGTGGTCGCGATCACCCCGGCCGCGTTCGAGACGGCCGGTGAGGCCGAGCGCTGCTTCGACGGCCTGCGCGTCGGAGCGGCCGAACTGACCGCCCGCATCACCCACGTCCGGGACGGCATCGGCTGGATCTGGGTCGTCCCGGGTTCGCGCAACCTCCCCGAGGTGCGTTCCAGCCGCGCGTACGAGCGGTACGCGACCTGCCAGAACGCCTTCCGGCGGTTCGTGGTGCTGCTCGCCAAGCAGCCGCCGCGCGAACTGCCGGAGCGTGCGGTGCCGTTGAGACGCGTCGATGGCCGCTGAGCGGCGCGGTCCGCGGCTGCTGATCGTGCCCGCGGCCGACCGTTGCCTCGGCTGGGCGCTGCGTGCCGCCAACGGCAGACCGCTCGGCGTCGGCGTGCGGACGTACCGCACCGAGGACGAAGTCGCCGACGCGGTCAGAGAGTTGCTGATCGAGCGGACCGCGCTGCGGTGCTCGGTCAGCCAGTCCGAGGGGCGTCAGTGGGTCTGGGCCGCCTCCCTGCCGGTGCGCAGCACCCGGCCGGGGGCGGCCTCCGCCGTTCCGGTCGCCCGCAGCGCCCGCGGGTACCTGCGGCGCGACCAGTGCCAGGCCGGGATCGACGGTTTCCTGGCCGGTTTGCAATGGGTGGGTCAAGAGCTGCGCCGGTCGGGGCGCGACGGCCGCCGGCCGCTGTAGCCGACTGCCGGAACCCCCGTTGCCCGTGCGCGTGGTTCGCAAGTCCCCGGGTCTTGGTCGGCGTTCCGTTCGTGCGTTTCCGGTGAAGCCCAGGTTTCCGGCAACACCCCGAGCAGCCTCCTGGAGAAGAACGTCGACCGGCTTCGGAGACCCGGTCGGGCCCCTGCCGCGTCCACGCTGACCAGTGTCTAAACCTCGCTGAACCGATGAGTCGACATTCCCCGGCCGCCCTCGACCTCCCTTCCGGCGGAACCCGCCCGCCGGACAGGATCTGTACTGCCGGACAGGCCGCAGCGGACGCGGTCACCGGCCCCGAACTCCCGACCGGAGTAAGGGTTTCACGCGATGGACGTCTCTCCCACCGGAGGAAGAGAAACATGCGTAAGACCGCTGCCAACCTGCTTGCCGCCGCCGCGCTGGCGACCTCGGTCGCCACCGTCTTCGCCGGCACCGCCGCGGCCGACCCGGCCACCGGTGTCACCCCCCGCGCGATCGACATCGTGGGCGTCGGCTCGGACACCACCCAGGCCGTGCTGAACCAGCTCTCCACGGACTACAACGCGTCGCTGACCAACCCGGCCACCCCGCGCCTCTACAGCTGGGACGCGATCCCCGCCGGCACCATCACCACCAAGACGGGCGCCACCGCGATCACCCGTCCGAACGGCTCCGGCGCCGGCATCACCGCGCTGAACGCCAACACCAGCGCCACCGTGGACTTCGCCCGCTCCTCGCGCGCCCCGCAGCCGACCGACCCGACCACGGACGACTTCGTCGCCCTGGCGAAGGACGCCGTCGCCTGGGCCGCCCCGGCCGCCGGCAACGCCCCGGCGAACCTGACCACGCAGAACCTGAAGGACATCTACACCTGCACGGTCACCAACTGGACCCAGATCAACGCGTCGCTCCCGAACGCCACGATCAAGCCCTTCCTGCCGCAGACCGGCTCCGGCACCCGCTCGTTCTTCCTGACCACCATCGGTGGCGGCACCGCGGTCACCCCGGGCGCCTGCGTCACCAGCGGTACCCAGGAGAACCAGGGCAGCGACCCGGC
The DNA here is from genome assembly GCF_040685975.1 of Kitasatospora sp. NPDC086791. Classification (NCBI taxonomy): domain Bacteria; kingdom Bacillati; phylum Actinomycetota; class Actinomycetes; order Kitasatosporales; family Streptomycetaceae; genus Kitasatospora; species Kitasatospora sp. NPDC086791. The sequence continues at coordinate 42,464 of NZ_JBFBOC010000009.1, forward strand.
TCTGGCCGACGTCAACGCCGTCGTCCCCTACTCCGCGGCCCACTACATCGGCCAGGTCTACTTCGGCAAGGGCAGCGGCGCCGACGTCCAGGGCCCGCTGACCATCCGCAACGTCGACGGCGTCGCCCCGGTCGACACCGTGAACAAGACCATCAGCTCCGCGTTCGCGGCCACCACCTACTCCCGCGTGGTCTACAACGTCTTCCGTGACGCCGAGTGGACCGCCACCGACACCCACGGCACCGCCCTGCGCGCCATCTTCGGCAAGGGCGGCTGGATCTGCACCAACGGCGCTGCGGACATCAAGAGCTTCGGCTTCCTGCCGCTGTCCTCCTTCGCCTGCGGCAGCGTCACCCACTCCTGAGTCACCCCGCACCACACCGGCGGCCGCGGGGACCATTCCCCCGCGGCCGCCGGCCCGGTCCGACGACGAGACGAGATCCGGACCTCCGGAGACCCGCTGCCGAAGTCTCCCGCCCGCGGTGGCGTGACCCACGCATGAGCTTCTTCGAATCGCACGACCGGTCATCACCTCTCCCTCTCCCAAGGAGTTCAGCATGTCCCGCATCAGCGCCCGCCTGGCCTCGTCCGGTGCCGCCGTCGTCCTCGCCCTGACCGCCGCGAGCGGTGTGGCCGTGGCGGACACCCCCGCCACCACGCCGGCCGCGGGCCAGGCCGTGATCACCACCGACGTGGACTTCCTGACGAACGCCGTGCGCAACGGCATCCTGGTTCTCCCGATCCAGCCCGCCAACCCGGCGTACGACTCGAACACCGGGCTCACCGTGACCCTTCCGGTGAGCGGTGGCGCCGCGAACATCCCGGCCTTCTACGGCGACGTGCAGTTCGGCGGCGGCCTGTTCTTCCTGAACCTCACCACCGGCAAGAGCGTGACCTTCAAGCAGCTCGACTTCTCGGTCGCCAACGGCTACTTCACCGCCGTGCCGAACGGCTCGACCACGCCCGTCCCGCTGCTGGACCCGGCCGGCGACAACGTGATCAACCGCAACGGCCTCACCCAGAACCTGACCTCCTCCAGCTTCCAGGTCGACGCGGAGGGCGCGAAGTACCTCGACGCCAAGCTCGGCACCACCTTCTTCACCGGTGGCCAGCAGATCGGCAAGCTCGCGCTGTCCTACACCCCGGCGCACTGAACCCCGCGGTACTGAGCCGCAGAGCGGCGGGCCCGTGCCTCGGCACCGGCCCGCCGCTTGTGGAGTTCCCAACTCCGGTACGGAGTCGCCGCGTTGTGGTCTCGTACACCTGGCCGACCGGATCCCGCCATATCCGGCTGGCCGAATAGTACGCACGGAACCGTCCGTCCCCAGCGCGATCGACGCCCTCGCGCCGCCTCCCTCGGCGGCCCGCATCTCCCGGAGGCCTCGCCATGAGAAACCGCGTACCCGACCCGAGAGGCCGAAGGCGGTGGCGCCGTCGACTACCGGCCCTGGCGTTCTCCTGGGCCATCGTCGCGGCGCTCGCCGTCGTTCCGATCGGGTTGGGCGCGGTGCCGCAGGCGCGCGCCGACTCGGCCGTGACGGTGACGGGCCCGAAGGTCTGGATCCCGGCCACCAAGCAGTACGGGCCGGCGGGCAGCGTGACGGTCTCCCAGACGACCAACCTGACCAACCAGGTCCTCCAGGTCTCCTGGACCGGCTTCACCCCGACCGTCGCGATCGGCAGCAAGACCCCGGTCGCGGTGGCGCGGAAGGAGTCGAACAAGATCCTCTACCCGGTGCGGATCTACCAGTGCCGGGGCACCGACCCCGCGGTGACGGACTGCTACGGCAGCACGCTCTACGGCGGTGACCGGTCGAAGGGCTTCGAGCAGCCGCCGCGTCCGACGCGCATGGAGACGCCGGAGTGGCCCTCCAACCAGGTGATCGCCGCGACCGGCCCGGACGGTTCGGGCACCGCCTCGATCGAGGTGTGGAGCGCCAAGGAGAGCGCCACGCTCGGCTGTGACGCGACCCACCCGTGCTCCCTGGTGGTCGAGCCGAACTACGGCGGGGACCCGCTGGACCTCTTCCAGGTCCACGACGGCGGAGCCGACTGTGAGTTCCACGACCTGGACGACGACCTGGACGGCTTCACCGCCACCGACGGGATCATGGCGCCCGGCGCCGCCTTCCAGAACTGGAAGACCGGCAACCGGACCAGTGAGCAGTGCGCCTGGCAGCACAAGACCGTGGTCCCGCTCAGCTTCGCCCCCACGCCGGACGCCTGCGTGGCGGCCGGCCAGGCCTTCGGCGCCGCGGGGCTGGAGATGGCCAACCGGGCCATGCAGCAGTGGCGAGCCGGAATGTGCCTGGGCGACTCGCCGATGACCGTCGGTTACGTCCCGGCCGGCGGCGAGCCGCAGGCCCGGGCGGCGTTCCTGGCCGGCAGCAGCACCACGGAGGTCGCGCTGACGGCGCGGCCGGACCGGTCACCGCCGCCGCGGCCGTACGTCTACGCCCCGCTCGCCACGACCGGCATCTCCGTCGCCTACGTGATCGACGACCCGCAGACCGGTCGGCAGATCCGGGACATGAAGCTGAACGCCCGGCTGATGGCCAAGCTGCTGACCCAGTCCTACGCGTCGCCGGGCGCGCCGATCGCCTCCGTGGCCGGCAACCCGATCTGCCTCTTCACCGACCCGGAGTTCAAGCAGCTGAACCCGGAGACGGAGGCCAACGGCATCCACTGGCCGACCAGTTGCGGCGGGACCCTCACGATCTACCCCGGTGTTCCCGGGGGCACCACCGACTTCACCTACCTGCTCACCTCGTGGGTGGCCACCGACCCGGACGCCGCCCGTTTCCTCGACGGCGAGCCGGACCCGTGGGGCATGCGCGTCGACACCTTCTACCTGAAGCCGAAGTTCGACGGCTACCCGTCGGAGGCCTTCCAGCCCCAGGACTTCTCCGGGCTCGACCGGGACGCCCAGGACTCCGATGTGCGGCACTGGAAGCAGTACGAGTGGAACCCCTCCCTCGACGGCCTCGGGCGTGTGCTCCGCAACCTGATGCAGGCTCAGCCCAACTGCCAGGACCCGAACATCGACCCCGCCACCAACGGCCACAAGGCCTGCCCCGTGCAGCTCCCCGGCTCGCGGGCGATGCTCGCCATCATGGACACCGCCCAGGCCAAGGCGTTCTCGCTGCCCGAGGCGCAGCTGCTCAACCCGGCCGGATCCTTCGTGTCGCCCACCACGGCCGGTTTCCAGGCCGCTGTCGCCGACATGCCGACCGACGCCGCGACCGGCGTCCAGCAGCTGCCCTACGGCACGCCCGACACCGCGTTCTCGCGTGACCAGCGGGCGTACCCGCTGAGCGTCGTCCAGTACGCGATGGTGCCGACCGGCGGCCTGTCCGCCGAGAAGGCCGCCGCGATCTCGCGGTTCCTCAAGGCGGTGACCACGGACGGCCAGACGTACGGGCTCGCCCCCGGCCAGCTCGCCCAGGGCTACCTGGCGCTGACCGGCGCCCAGCGGCAGCAGGCCCAGGAGGCTGTGCAGCACGTCCAGGCCCAGGACGGCAAGCTGCCCGGGAACCAGACCGCTCCGCCGGCCCCCGGCCCCGACCCGGGCACCCCGGAGAGCGGGAACGGCGGCAGCCCCGCGGCCGGTTCCGGCGGCACGTCCGGCACCACCACCGGCGGCACCACCCCGGTGAACGCGTCCGGCACCGGCGGCACGTCCGGCGGTACCGGTACCAGCACCACCGGCGGCACCGGCACCGGCTCCTCGGACGACCTGTCCGGCGGCGGTCTGACCGGAAGCGGCCTGTCCGGCACCGGCTCCACCGGGACGGGTACGGCCGGTGGCGCCGCCGCACCCGCCGCCCCGGCCGCGGCCGGAGCCAAGCCCGGCGCGACCCCGAGCGCCTCCGCCGCCCCCTCGGGCGGCCCGCTCGCCGCGGCCCCGGTCGGCACCCCGGTGCCCGACCGGCCCGGCACCGCCCGGCTGCTGCTGCCCGTCGCGCTGATCGCCGGCCTGGTGCTGCTGATCGGCGGCCCGGCCGCGCTCTTCCTGGGCGGCACCCCGGCCGGCGCGAAGGTGCTGGCCGGCGCCCGCGCCCAGTGGTCGCGCCTGCGCCGCACGTAGGAACCCACGCTCGGCGGGGCCGCCGTTACGGCCCCGCCGAGCGCTTCCCTCCCGCCGAGGCAGCGCCCCGGACCCTCACCGAGCACGCCCGTTCCCGAGCACGGAGAGCACACCATGACATCGGCCGCTGAGCCCGCGGCACCGTACGCCGGGGCGCCACGCCAACCCGACCACGGGCCCGACCAGGACGTCCCGCGCACCATCACCGCCCCCGCGACCCCGGGCGACCGGGTGTTCCGCGGCGCGCTGCGGCTGGCCGGCCTCTCGGTCTTCGCGATCATGGGACTGATCGCCTTCTTCCTGATCCTGCGCGGCACCGACGCGCTGCGCGCGGTCGGCTGGTCCTTCCTGACCGAGCAGAAGTGGCAGACCGCCGCGCACAACTTCGGCATCGCCGCCGTGCTGCCCAACGGTCTGCTGATCGCGGTGATCGCCCTGGTCATCGCCGTCCCGGTGGCGCTCGGCACCGCGATCTTCATCTCCGAGTACGCGCCGGTGCGCCTGCGCGCCGCGCTGATCTCGCTCGTCGACCTGATGGCGGCGATCCCCAGCATCGTCTACGGCCTGTGGGGCCTGTTCTTCCTGCAGCCGCGGATCATCGGCTTCGTCCGCTGGATGGCCAACCATCTGGGCGACGCCATCCCCTTCCTCAAGGTGCGCATCGGCGACATCGGCACCTCGTACACCTCGTCGACCTTCATCGCCGGCGTGGTGGTCTCCCTGATGATCATCCCGATCGTCACCTCGCTCAGCCGGGAGGTCTTCTCCCAGGCCCCGCAGGGCGAGCGGGAGGGCGCGTACGCGCTGGGCTCGACCCGCTGGGGGATGGTCCGCGCGGTCGTCCTGCCGTTCGGCCGGGGCGGGGTGATCGGCGCCGTGATGCTGGGCTTCGGCCGGGCGATGGGCGAGACCATCGCCGTCGCGCTGATCATCTCGCCGAACTTCAAGGCCATCACGCACATCCTGGAGAACGGCGCCAACTCGATCTCCGCGCTGATCGCGCTGCGCTTCGGCGAGTCGGACTCGCTGTCGCTCTCCGCGCTGATGGCCGCCGGTCTGGTGCTGTTCGCGCTCACCCTGCTGGTCAACGTGCTGGCCGGGGTCGTCATCAACCGCTCGCGCTCCGGCGCCGCGACGGCGGACTGAACATGACGAACCGTCAGCCCGACCACCGGGCACGCCGACACCCGAACCGTGAAGGGACCATCCGATGACCACGCTCGACCTGCCGCCGGTCGCGGCGTCCGGGCCCGCCGGCAGGCCCGCGCCCACCGGGTCCGCCACGGCCGGTGCCGCCGCGGCCGGGCCCGCCCGCCCCGAGAAGAAGCTCCGGATCGGCGGCGTCACCCGCGACGACGTCCTCACCGTGGCGGGCGCGACGGCCGGCTCGCTCGCGCTGGACTGGGTGCTCTACGAGCGGGTGCTGCCGTTCAGCGGCGCCTTCGGCTTCCTGATCTGCTGGTACCTGCTCTTCCTGGCCGGCTACTACCTGCTCGGCCGGCTCCAGTGGCACCCGATGATGGTGCGGGACCGGCTGGTCGCCGTGGTCGCCTGGAGCTCCGGGCTGCTGGTGGTCTCGCTGATCGCCGACCAGATCGGCTACGTCGCCGGTCGGGGCTGGGAGGCGGCCCAGCACCTCAACTTCTTCACCGAGTCGATGGAGCACACCGGCCCGCTCGACCCGCTCACCTCCGGCGGCGCGCTCAACGCGATCGTCGGCTCGCTCGAACAGCTCGGCCTGGCCACCCTGTTCGCGGTTCCGCTGGGCATCGCGGCGGCCGTCTTCATGTCCGAGGTCGGCGGCCGGACGGCCCGGCCGGTGCGCACCCTGGTCGAGGCGATGACGGCGCTGCCGTCCATCGTGGCCGGCCTGTTCATCCTCGGCGTCGTGATCATCACCTTCGGCTTCGAGAAGAGCGGCTTCGCGGCCTCGCTCGCGCTCACCGTGATGATGATGCCGATCGTCACCCGGGCCGCCGAGGTGGTCATCCGGCTGGTGCCCGGCACCCTGCGCGAGGCCTCGTACGCGCTCGGCGGCAGCCAGTGGCGCACGGTGTGGAACGTGGTGCTGCCGACCGCCCGGCCCGGCCTGGTGACCGCGGTGGTGCTCGGCATGGCGCGCGGTGTCGGCGAGACCTCGCCGGTGCTGCTCACCTCCGGCTTCACCTCCCAGTTCAACGGCAACCCCTTCGACGGGCACCAGGTCTCGCTGCCGCTCTACATCTGGAACTACGTCAAGCAGCCCTACGACGGGATGATCGCGCGCGGCTTCGCGGCCGGCCTGACCCTGATGGGCGTGGTGCTGATCCTCTTCGTCACCGCGCGCGTGATCGGCGGCCGCCGGCCCGGGCAGCTGACCCGGGCCCAGAAGCGCCGGATCGACCGGGAGGCCCGCCGCCTGGAGGCGGCCGCCGCCGGCTCGGCCGGGCACCCCCTCCGGCCGCGGGCGCAGCACTGATGTCCCGTCCAACCACCCTCCGTACCAGAGGAGTTCACATGTTCCGGGAGGCCGCAAGGCGCTCCATGGCCCGGCTGCTGGCAGGGGCGATGTCCCTGTCGCTCGCCACGGCCTCCCTGCTGATCGGGCAGACCCCGGCCCACGCGGCCTCCGTCTCGCTGAGCGCGGACGGCTCCAGTTGGGCCGGCCCCGCCATCGACCAGTGGCGGCAGGACGTGTCCCCGCAGGGCATCCAGATCAACTTCAACCCGGTCGGCTCGGCGGCCGGCCGCACCCAGTGGTCCATCGGGCAGGACGACTTCACCGCCTCCGACGTGCCGTTCCGCTCCGCGCCGGACACCGGTGTCGGCCAGGGCGGCAAGGGTGCCGGCACCGGCAGCAAGGAGAACCCGGTCTACGGCTTCTCCTACGTGCCGATCACCGCGGGCGGCACGACCTTCATGTACAACCTGGTGGTCGGCGGCAAGCGGGTCACCGACCTGCGGCTCTCCCCGCAGACCATCGTGGACATCTTCACCGGCAAGATCACCAACTGGAACGACCCGAAGGTCACCGCCGACTACGGCAAGGCCCTGCCCAGCCTGCAGATCACCCCGGTGATCCGCTCGGACGGCTCCGGCGCCACCGCGCAGTTCACCCGCTGGATGGAGCACACCCACAAGGACCAGTGGGACGCCTACTGCACCTCGGTCAACGGCGTGACCTGCGGCGACTACACCGAGTTCTTCCCGCCGTCCGGCCGGATGGTCGCCCAGAACGGCTCCGACGTGGTGGCCGGCTACATCAAGTCCCCGGGCAACCAGGGCACCATCGGCTACGACGAGTACGCCTTCGCCAAGCGGAGCAACTGGCCGGTCGTGAAGGTGCTCAACACGGCCGGCTACTACGCGCTGCCGACCGCCTCCAACGTCGCCGTCGCGCTCACCGCCGCCAAGATCCGCGGCGTGGACGACAACACCGCGGCGGACGACCCGAACTACCTGCAGCAGAACCTCGACGGCGTCTACACCATGAACGACCCGCGCGCCTACCCGATCTCCAGCTACAGCTACCTGATCGTGCCGCGCGCCGGGGCGGCGCTGCCCCCGCCGCCGCGCTTCAACAACGACAAGGGCTCGGCGCTCAGCCGCTTCCTCTCCTACGTGCTGTGCGAGGGCCAGGGCAAGGCGGACGACCTCGGGTACTCGCCGATCCCGCGCGGCCTGGTCCGCGGTGGCCTGCTGCAGACCAGGTCCATCCCCGGCAACGCCAGCACGGTCGACCCGAACACCCTCTCCAACTGCGCCAACCCGACCTTCAACTCGGCCGGCGAGCTGACCGTCCTCAAGAACGCCCCGATGCCGAGCGAGTGCGACAAGCAGGGCGCGCCGCTCAACTGCGTGGTGCAGGGCGGCAAGGCGACACCGGCCGGTACGGGCGGCGGCTCGGGCTCCGGCTCCGGCGGCTCGAACGGCTCCGGCGGCGCGGTGGGCGGCTCCGGCGGCACCGGTGGCACCGGCGGGTCCGGGGGCGGCTCCGGCTCCGGCGGCGGTACGGGCGGTGGTGCCGGTGCGGGCGCGGGCGGTGCCGGTGGCGCCGCCGGCGGTGACCCGAACGCGCCCGGCGGCGGTGCCGCCGGTGGCGACCCGAACGCGCCCGGCGGTGACGGCGGCGGTGACGGCGGCGGTGACGTGATCGACCCGCAGACCGGCCAGGTGGTCGCCCGCGGCCGCGGCGGCGCCGCCACCGAGGTGGCGGCCAACGTGGTCGAGGTCAGCGGCAAGCCCGAGGACTGGACGCTGTCCACCCTCACCGCGGTGGAACTGCTCGCCGTGGTGCTCGTCCCGCCGCTGCTCGGCCGCCGGCTGCTGCGCCGCCGCAACGGCTCGGACGGCACCTCGTGACCGCCCCGGTGCTGGAGAAACCGGCCGCGCAGCCGGTGCCGGCGCCCGCCCCGCGGCCCGCCGCCGAGGCCGCCCCGGCGCCGCCCGCCGTCCCGCCCGGACGGCGGCGGTTCCTCCAGGGCGCCTGGGCGGTGAGCCTGGCGGCCGCGCTGGCGCTGGGCTTCGTCGGCTACCTGTTCACGCTCTCGCACGTCCAGGAGCGGCACTTCCAGTCCACCGCCCACAAGACCTTCCGCGACCAGCTGGCCCGGGCCGTCGCCCCGACCGGCTCGGCCGCCGACGGCGAGCCGGTGGCCCTGCTGGACGTCCCGGCGATCGGCCTGCACCAGGTCGTGGTGGTCGAGGGCACCACCGGCCGGGACCTGATGCGCGGCCCCGGCCACCGCCGGGACACCGCCCTGCCCGGCCAGACCGGCGTCGCGGTGGTCTTCGGCCGCGGCACCACGTTCGGCGCGCCGTTCGCCGAACTGTCCGGGCTGCGGATCGGCGACAAGATCGAAGCCACCACCGGGCAGGGCAAGTTCACCTACACCGTCAACGCGTACGGCGACGGCGACCACCCGATCGTCGACCAGGCCCGCAACCGGCTGGTGCTGGTCACCGGGGACTCCGACTGGATCCCCGGCTCGACCGTGCTGATCGGCGCCCGGCTCGACGGCGACCCCGAGCAGAACCCCGGCGGCCGGCCCGCGACCGTCCCGTACGACAAGGCGCTGGCCGCGGACAAGGGCGCGCTGGCCACCTTGCAGCTGTGGTCGCTCGGCCTGCTCGGCGCCGTGTTCGGCGCGCTGGTGCTGGCCCGCTTCTGGCGGCGCTCGGCCGCGTACCTGAGCCTCGCGCCGGTGGTCGGCGCGCTGCTCTGGGCGGTCTACGAGAACGCCGCCGCCCTGCTGCCCAACCTCTACTGACGCGCGCCCGGAGGACCGTACCGATGACCGACGCACCACTGACCGACGACCCGGCGACCGACCCGGCCGCCGACACCCTCACCCTCCCCCCGGTCGCGCCCGCCCCGACCGCCCAACCCTCGCCGTACGGCGAGCCTCCCCGGTACGGCGAGCCCGCCCCGTACGGCGACCGGCAGAACGCGGACGGCCGCCCCGACGGCGAGCCGCTGGCCGGGCTGGAGACCCGCGACGTCTCCGCCTGGTTCGGCAGCCACAAGGTGCTGGAGCGGGTCTCGCTGGCGATGCCGGCCGGCGAGGTCACCGCGCTGATCGGCCCGTCCGGCTGCGGCAAGTCCACCTACCTGCGGATCCTCAACCGGATGCACGAGATGGTGCGCGGCGCCGCGCTCTCCGGTGAGGTCCTGCTGGAGGGGGACGACGTCTACCGGCCCGGCCGGCGCCCCGCCGAGGTGCGGCGCCGGATCGGCATGGTGTTCCAGCGGCCCAACCCCTTCCCGGCGATGTCCATCCAGGACAACGTCTCCAGCGGGCTCAAGCTGGCCGGGATCAAGGTGTCCAAGGAGGAGCGGCAGCACCTGGTGGAGACCAGCCTGCGCCGGGCCGGACTCTGGGACGAGGTGTCCGGCCGGCTGCACACCCCCGGCGGCGCACTCTCCGGCGGGCAGCAGCAACGCCTTTGCATCGCAAGGTCGTTGGCGGTCTCGCCGGACATCCTGCTGATGGACGAGCCGTGCTCCGCGCTCGACCCGACCTCCACCCGGCGGGTCGAGGAGACCATCGCCGAGCTGCAGGGACGGCTCACCATCGTGATCGTCACCCACAACATGCAGCAGGCCCAGCGGGTCTCGCAGACCTGCGCGTTCTTCCTGGCCACCCACGACACTCCGGGCCGGATCGTCGAGGCCGGGCCGACCGGACAGATCTTCGGCAGCCCGCGCGACCAGCGGACCTCGGACTACGTCAACGGGCGCTTCGGGTAGAGGGGTTGCGGCGTCACGGCCCGGGGTCACCGCCCTCGGGTCACGGCTTGGGGCTGCGCGGCCGGTCGAGGCCGAGCAGCCCCTCCAGCACCGCCGCGACGCCGTCCTGCTCGTTGCTCACCGTGTGCAGCGGCACCGCCGCCAGCACCTGCGGGTGGGCGTTGGCGACGGCGTACGCGGTGCCGGCCCAGGCCAGCATCTCCAGGTCGTTCGGCATGTCGCCGAAGGCCACCACCTCGGCCCGGTCGATCCCGTGCCCGGCGCACCAGCCGGCCAGCGTGCTGGCCTTGGTGACGCCGGGCGCGCTGATCTCCAGCAGCGCGATCGGCGCCGAGCGGGTGATCTCGGCCAGGTGCCCGGCCGCCGAGCGGGCCTCGGCCAGGAAGGTGTCCGGGTCGAGCTCCGGGTGCTTGGCGAGCAGCTTGAACAGGCCCCGGACCGGCCCGCCGGCCCCCAGCAGCTCCTCCGCCGAGCCGATCGCGTGCTCCAGGTCGTCGCCCCACATCGGCACCGCGTAGTCGTCCTCGCGGGCCCAGCCGTCCGGGTACTCGAAGGCGAACGCGGTGCCGGGCAGCTTGGCCCGCAGCACCTCGACCACCGCCAGGGTGGTGTCCACCGGCAGCGGGAACGACTCCAGCAGCTCGCCGCGCCGCACGTCCACCACCGCGCCGCCGTTCGAGCAGATCGCCACCCCGTGGCCGCCGATGTGCGGGCTCACCTGCTGCATCCAGCGCGGCGGCCGCCCGGTCACGAACACCACCTGCACCCCGGCCGCCTCGGCCGCCGCCAGCGCCGCGGCGGTGCGGTCGGTGACGGTGCCGCCGGAGCAGAGCAGGGTGCCGTCCAGGTCGGTGGCGATGAGGCGGGGGGCGGTGCGGGGTTCGGTCACCGGTCCATCTTCGCCCATCGGCGTCGCCGGGTCACCGGCGCGGTCGGGGCCGCGGCCGTCCCGGGGCGGGAGGTGCTCCGGGGGCCCTGCGCGGCTCGTTCCGGCCCTTCCTGCGCCCTTTCCGGCCGATCACGCGACCGCCCCGGGTGTCCCGGCCCGGCCCGGGGCAGGAACCGGCCACGGCCACCCCGTCGGCAGGAAGAGCCATGCCCACTCGCCAGCTCCGTGACCAGCCGTCCCCGACCGTCCGCCCGGGCCGCTCCGGCCCTGACTTCTCGCGCCCTGACGTCCCCGGTCCTGACGTCCCCGGCCCGGAGGCGACCGACCCGGAGGCTCCCGGCACCTCGCGCGACCCGGTCCTGATCGGCGACATCCTCTTCCACACCCTCGCGGACCTCGCCCGCCGCACCGCCGCCCCGAGCCTCCCGGCGCAGCGCACCCGCCCGCACCCGTAGCGCCCGCCCGCGTCGGTGCGTACGCCGCTGCCGCGCACCGCTGCCGTGCCCGCCGCAGCGCACGCCGTCCGGAAACGCCGGGGGCCTCCCGGCAGCTCGCGGTGCGAACTGCCGGGAGGCCCCTTTCACGGGTCCCGAGGGCCGCTTAGTGGAGCGCCAGCGACAGGGCCGTCACGCCCGAGTTGTCGACCGGCAGCGCAGCGTGGAACCAGTTGCCGTCGGCGCTGTGCACCTCGTACAGCTTGCCGTCCTCGATCGCCTCGATGACGCGGTCACCACCCGGGGTGATCTTGCCCGACAGCGAGGTGATGTTGCCGGTGACACCGGGGATCACGCCGTCGTGCCAGCCGTCGGAGGCGCTGTACACCTCGTGCAGCTGGTTGTTCTTGATGGCCGAGATCACGCGGACACCGGAGGAGTTGTAGTTGAAGCTCAGCGCGGTGATGCCGGACAGGCCCGGGATCACGCCGTCGTGCCAGCCGTCGGAGGCGCTGTAGATCTCGTGCAGCTCGCCGTCCTTGATGGCCTCGATGACGCGGGCGCCCGAGGGGCTGTAGCTGAAGCTCATGGCCGTGATGCCGGACAGGCCCGGGATCACGCCGTCGTGCCAGCCGTCGGAGGCGCTGTAGATCTCGTGCAGCTCGCCGCCCTTGATGGCCTCGATGACGCGGGCGCCCGAGGGGCTGAAGCTGAAGCTCATGGCCGTGATGCCGGACAGGCCCGGGATCACGCCGTCGTGCCAACCGGTGGCGTCGGTGTAGATCTCGTGCAGCTCACCGTTCTCGATGGCCTCGATCACCCGGTTCCCGTTGGAGTTGTAGGTGAAGCTCAGCGCGGTGACGCCGGTGACGCCCGGGACGAGGCCGTCGTGCCAGCCGGTCACGTCGGTGTAGACCTCGTGCAGCTGGCCGTTCTCCACGGCCTCGATGGTCCGGTCGTAGCCCGCGTTCGGGTTGCAGACCAGCTTCATCACCTTGTCGGCGTCCGGGGTGCCCAGGCCGGTGGTCATGTCGTAGCCCGACGCGGCCCAGTACAGGCCGCCCTGGATGCCGATGTCGTTGTTGCCGGAGGTGACGTCGCGCAGCGGGTTGAGCCCGTGGTTCGCGGCCCAGTAGAACGCCGGGGCGATGAAGCCCACCCGGCCGGTGCAGCCCGGGTTGTTCTGGTGCGCCGTGATGGCGGCCCAGAGCGGGGCGGAGCCGCTGGTGCCGCCGATGATCATCCAGGAGCCGGCGCCGGTGGCGACCACGTAGCCGGTCGACGGGTCGGCGTTGGCGGCCACGTCGGGGACCTGACGGCAGGTCGTGCCGGCCGCGCCCTGGCAGCGGTTGGTGTAGCCCGGACCGTAGTAACCGGTCTGGTACGAGCCGCTGTTGAGGGACCAGCGGGAGATGCCGCCGCCGCTCGCGCCGCCGTTGCGGTTCCACACCGACTCGGAGACGGTGCCGCCGTTGCTGCTCAGCGTGGTGCCGCCGACACCGGTGACGAGCGGCTGGCTCGCCGGGTCGGAGGTGCTCAGCTGGTTGGTGATGTTCGCCGGAGCACCGGCGTTCTTCAGGTAGTTGCAGCCGCTGGAGCCGTCGTCACCGGAGGCCGCCACCACGGTCTGGCCCTGCAGCGCGGCCTGGAGGAAGATGTCCCGCTCGGCCGTCAGGTCGCTGGTCGCCATGACCTGGTCGCAGATGCCCCAGCTGGTGGTGACCACCTGGGCGCGGTTGTCCGAGACGATCTGGCGGTAGGTGTTCTGGATGTCCACCTGGGTGGCGCGCGAGGCGTCCGGACCCTGGTAGACCAGCACGTTCGCGCGGGGCGCGAGACCGATGACGGTGTCGATGTCCAGCGCGGTCTCGACGCCGACGCCGTTGTTGGTCGGCGGGGCCTGGACACCGGCGTTGACCTTGACCCGCTGCACCGAGGCGTTGGTGCCGTAGCAGGACTGGAAGGTGCTCAGACCGGCGTCCGAGAACTCCTCCAGCGCGAAGACGGCGACGGTGGTGCCGGCGCCGCCGTCGGTCATGCCGTTCAGGCCGTAGGCCGAGGCGAGCGCGGAGGGGCTGAAGTAGTCCCTGCCGTCGATCTTGCCCGGGAACTGGGCGGCCGCGCCGCCGCACATCGTCGGGTAGGCGCCGGTCGCGGCGGCCGTCGCGGCCGGGTGCGCGAGGCCCGCGCCGCCCTGGCCGGTGGCCCCGATCACGTGGCTGCTGTGCGCCTGGGCCAGCGTGTTGAGGCCGACGACGCCGGTGATCGCCCCGGCCACGTCGGAACGCACCGCGGGGGCGGCGGTGTTCAGGAAGCCGGTCCGGCCGTCGGGCGTGGTGTAGCCGGCCAGGTCCACGTCGAAGGACTTCTTGGCCTGGGCGACGGTGGTGGAGACCGGGATGGTCAGGCCGTCGGCCGCGAGCGCGCCGGGCTTCAGGCCCTGGGCCGTGAGGGCCTGGCTGACCTTGGCGACGGTGGCGAGGTCGGCGCCGAAGCGCTGCGCGAACTCACCGGTCTGCAGGAAGTGGTGGTACTGCGGCGAGGTCTTGTCACTCACCGCCGCGGCGAGCGCGTTGGCGCCGGCCTCGTTGCGGGACTTCAGGTGCACGCTCAGCTGCACCGGGGTGTCGTCCGCCGGGGCGGCGGTCTTGGTGGCGTCCCCCGGGGCGGTCGGCACGCTGCCGACGCGCTGGGTCGTCGGTGCGTCGGCGTGGGCGGCCGGCAGGCCCGCGTAGGTGACCAGGGCCGCGGTGGCTATCGCCAGGGTGGCCGCACGGGACAGCGGCTTCGCCGTCCACAGCGACCGGGCGTTCGGCGTCGGATGGGACATCCGCGCTCCCCCCAATTCGATGAATCCGATGGACTCTCGAACGAGGGTCCGACGGGAGTTCTATCAGGCCGTGCCGACACCTCCGCAAGCGAATACCCCCCTCACTCCGTTCCGGTGCCCCCGACCCGCCTTCCGAGGCCCGCCGACCCACCTCGATCGCCCACGTCCGGAACACCCCCCGACCCCGCCCCGAACCCCGGCCCCCACCCCCGCCCGACACCCCAACTGCCCACGCCCGAAAGCCCCGAGACACCCCGAGCCCTGCGCCCGTCCACCAGGCCCGCCAACCACGCCCGCCCGCCCCTGAGCCGGCGCGGGCGCGGCTGCCGGAGCGTCATCGACGGTCCGAAGCCCGGCCGATCGGCGCGCGTATCATCACCGCACGCGCTTGAGGACCGTCATCCTCCCCGTCCACCGCCTGGGCACGCTGGCGACCTCGGTCAAGCCTCCTCCACCCATCACTGCCTGGCCTCGCCAGACTGCACCCGAGCCTGTTCGACGAGCAGTCTGTCCGGAGGCGGCCCTGCTCCTCAGGCACGTCCGGATGTGGGCCAGTGCTTCGGAGGAACCGTGGAGGGATCCACGATCCGGAGTCGGCTCTGATGGGACGGGTCGATCGAGGTGAGGGATATCAGAAGTTGGCCCGTCGCGCGGTCGAGTTCGGTCAACGCATGTGGCAGGCCGGCGCAGACGGTAGCGACAGCCGCGCCCAGACCCACGAGGCCACCGTGCTTGTGATTGTGACGGTACTCAATCCTGTGCAGCCCCGATTCGGCGATCGCCGCGACCTCCAATGGCCGTGCCATCTGCTTGGTGTCGTTGGTGATCACGACCTGGAAGCCGGCTGAGGCGGCCCGCGCGTAGAGGTCGATGTCCTTGGTGCCTGCCCAGCCGACGATCTCCGCCACGTGCTGAAGTTCGTGTTGCTTCAGCAGCAATCGAGCCATACGGGCCAACGGCAGGGGGACGTTCTCGTCGAGCAGGATCCTCAAGAGGCGGCCTGCCGGAGGCCCTCGTCCGAGTAACTGTCGACGTAGTCGGTGAAGTCGGCCGCATCACGGGCTGCTGCGGGGGTGACGCCGGGGTAGAAGTCCGTGATCGACTCCGGTCGGATGCCGTCCCTCAGAAGAGCCGCGACCTCCGAAGCAGGAATCCGCGTTCCTTCGATCACCGGCTCACCGCCCCGGACCAGGGGATCGACGGACAGATGATTCCTGGGACGCAGCAGGTTCGGAATCTGTCGGCCGTTTCGATAGAACGGCCGAAGGACATCGACCATCTCGTGGATGACCACGTTGCCCCGCTTGCACACGAGGTCGACAGCGTGGTCCGGATCTGCCAGATAGATCGTGCCGTCACCGGCCACGAGCCGGTAGCTGGACAGATGCTCCCGTTCGTCGAGATCGTCGCGCAAAGTGCCCAGAGCACGGCGGATCTTCTGGAGCGACGCTTCCTCCCGCAGCTTCACGCAGATACGAAGCGCGACCACGTCCCGGAATGAGTAGAGGATCGGCCGGGAAGCGGAGATCTCCGGCACGAGGACGGCACCACGCGGGCCTGTCGCCCTGCGCCAGTGAGACAGCTGGCGCAGGGTGGCGCCGGACAACGCGGCAGCGAGCTTGGGCTCGTAAGACACGGCGGGCACCTCCCATAGCTCACCCGACGACGTCAGGAACCTACTTCATGGTCTCTTACAGCAGGCACGCCCGCCAGGATTTCACCCGAACGGGGACTCGCCAGAGACCGGACCTCTGCTAGTTGTCCCCGAGGAGGTCAGGGGAGATCTCCGAAGGCGCAGGCTACTTCATGAGCAACATCTGCATTACGCGCATGATATTGTGCGCTTGATGAAGATGTCTGCGCCCTCGCTACTTCCGCTCTTCCGGTCCCAGTTGCAAGGGGACCTCCTGGCACTCGTGCTGTTGCACCCGGATCGCAGTTGGACGCTCACCGGCCTTGCCAAGGAGCTCGGGGCCTCGCACACAGCCATCCTTCGAGAGGTGGACCGGCTGATCGGGTCGGAGATCCTCGCGGAGGAGCGGGTCGGACGAACCCGGGTCATCACAGCCAGGACCGACACCGTTCTGTACAGGCCGCTGTGCGACCTGTTGCTGGTGACGTACGGGCCGCTGCCTCGACTGAGTTCGCTCCTGGCCGACCTCGACGGCATCGACGAGGCGTACATCTACGGTTCCTGGGCAGCCCGCCACAGCGGCGTGCCCGGACCGATCCCAGCAGACGTCGACGTCCTTGTCGTCGGACGCCCCGATCCGGACGAACTCTTCGATCTCGCCGAACGTGCCTCCCGGGAGTTGCGCCGGGAGGTCAACGTCCACCGTGTCGCTCCAGAGGCATGGGCATCGCCGAGTGACGAACCCTTCCTGACCTCGGTCCGTGAGCGACCGCTGGTCCGCCTGCACCTACGTGAGGAGAACGGCGAATGAGCCGCTGGGAGCAGGGCCGGACCGTCGTTGACGACCTGATCCATCGCAAGGAGGTCGAGAGGGTGCCGGCCTCGACGGAGCATGCGGAGGCGGAACTCGCCCAGGCCCGACAGCACTTGGCCTCCGCAAGGATGCTCCTCGATGTCGACCCGGTCGGTGCCTACAGCCTTGCCTACGACGCTGCGCGCAAGGCGCTTGCGGCGGTCCTGGTGAACCAGGGACTTCGCGCCACGAGCAGGGGCGGCCATGTCGCGGTCTACGAGACGGTGAAGGCGCAGCTGGACCCGCCACTCGGAGGCATCCTGCGACCGTTCAGCCGCATGCGTGTCCGCCGGAACGAGAGCGAATACCGATCTGCCGAAGCTCCGCCGGTCACCCCCGAGGAGGTCAGGGGAGATCTGCCGAAAGCACAGGCGATCATCGAGCTGGCGGAGAAGGCCATGCCGCACATGGGTCGCTACTGATCACCGAAAACCAGCCTCGGTCACGGGTGGCCGGGTCGATCCGGCACACGCCGTGTCCTGGTGAACCTCTGCCGACGGCCGCCAGCAGCGAGTTCGCTGAGGCGCTCACCGATCACGGAAACGCCCGGGCGGGGCTCCTGCTCGTAGTACCAGGGCTTGCGCCGGCGCAGCAGCTCCTCGCCGTGCTCGTCCCAGGTGAATCCGGGCTTCCGCAGCAGCTTCCGGAACACCTCGTCGACGGTCTCCGGGTGGGCGGCGGCCAGGCGGCGGAGCGGCAGCGGTGCAATCGACTCCTCGCGCAGGTACACGCGCAGCAGGTCCTGGTGCTGCCTGCGGCCAGGGAGGGCCGGATCGGCGAAGAGGTCCCGCAGCATCCCGTAGTCCGGGTAGAAGTTGAGCCCGTCCACTTCGTCGTAGATGACGCCGACCGTGTCCGATTCGGCGAGTCCTCGCGGCAGTTCGAATGCCGGGAAGGCCAGGCCGGGGAGCCGCCTGCCCCGGGCCCGGTCGGGATGCTCGGCGACGGCGGCCTCCTGCCGGTGCCGGTAGTAGGCGTTGAGCCGGTCCTCGACTTCGGCAGGGGGAAGGACCAGTTCGTCGCTGCCGCAGAACTCGACGAACGCGGCCCGGTCCTCCCGCATCGACTCCCATCCCTGCTCGATCTTCTCGGGGTTGCGGAAGACCAGTTCAGGGTGGCTGGTGGCCAGTTGGAGTGCCGCCCGGGCGATCTCGGTGGCGCTGGACTTCGGGTAGGACGACATCGCCCCGGAGATCAGCCACGCCCCGTCCGCCGAGTGCACGGGCACCACGCAGGCGAGGAGGAAGCCTCCCTTGGACACTCCGCGGAAGGCCGCCCGCCCGACGTTCGAGTAGGTGCGGTACTCCAGGTCGTCGACCAGGTTCAGCAGGACGACGGCGTCCCCGTCCTTGCGCCGGATCTCGAAGACGCCCTCGACCGGGTCACGCCAGCCGAGCAGCATCTCCCGATCTGCCTCGGTCAAGCCCCGTCGTCCGGCCACGAACCGGTCCACCACGGTAGAACCGTCCGGCAAGCGGTACCGCAGAATGAAGTTGTCGACGATCCGGATCGCATCGCCTTCCCCCAACTGCCGCTGAGGCCCGGCGGCCTCCAGGAGGAGGGGCGTCAACCACCGGTCGAACCGCGCGCTCTGGGCGAAGGCGACGAGTTCGCCCTTCAGTTCGGAACTTCGCTCGATCAGGCGCCGCAACGACGCCTCGTCCTCGCTCCATACAGCGACAGTCATGAGAGCTCTCTCGGTCTTGAAGGTTCCGACGCTCACTGCGCCCAGTAATGGCGATATGCCTCGACCCACTCCGCTCCGTCCGGCGCCGGGTCCGGCAACGGAAGATCCAGGAGCCCGATCGCCTGCCGGAATCCACCGCGGGTGCACAGGGCGACGATTCTGCCGTCCCGCGAGAGGTCGACGCTGCGCACGGTCACCTCGGCGCCCAGCACCGAGGTGCTGAACGGAACGGCCAGGTTTTCCTCGACGGCGGTGAACAGAGCCGACACCTCCTCGTGCTCGTCGTAGGTGTCGACCGTCGCTTCCTCGACCAGCGCGGTCAGTTCTCGCCTGCTCAGCGTGCCCATGGCGCCACGCTAGCCCACCTGCTCGTGCCGACTTGCGAGCGGTCCGAAGCCCCTCCGGTTCGCGCGAGTATCGTCGCAGCATGCGACTGAGTACCGTGATCCTCCCCGTCCACCGGTGGAGCGAAGGGCAGAAGATCTGGCGGCGGGCCGAGGAGCTCGGCTTCCACGCCGCGTACACCTACGACCACCTGTCCTGGCGGTCGTTCCGGGACGAGCCGTGGTTCGGGTCGGTTCCGACGTTGACCGCGGCGGCCACCGCGACCGAGCGGATGCGGCTCGGGACGCTGGTGACCTCGCCGAACTTCCGGCACCCGGTGACGTTGGCGAAGGAGCTGATCACGCTGGACGACGTGTCCGGCGGGCGGCTGACGCTGGGGATCGGGGCCGGGGGGACGGGCTTCGACGCGACGGCGATGGGGCAGGAGGCGTGGTCGCCGAAGGAGCGGGCGGCGCGGTTCGGGGAGTTCCTGCCGTTGCTGGACGAGCTGCTGCGGGAGGACGCGACGACGCGCGAGGGCGCGTACTACTCGGCGGTCGAGGCGCGGAACATCCCCGGGTGCGTGCAGACGCCGCGGGTGCCGTTCTACGTCGCCGCGACCGGGCCGCGCGGGCTGAAGCTGGCGGCCGAGTACGGGCAGGGCTGGGTGACGTACGGCGATGCGAAGGGCCCGGCGGACGTGCCGGTGGAGCAGGCGCCCGGGGTGATCGCGCAGCAGATCGGCAAGCTGGCGGCGGCCTGCGAGGCGACCGGCCGGGACGTGGCGGAGCTGGAGAAGGTGCTGCTGCAGGGCTCGACGGCGGAGAAGCCGCTGCAGTCGCTGGACGCCTTCGTCGACTGGGCCGGGACGTACCGGGAGCTGGGGATCACCGAGCTGGTGATCCACTGGCCGGTGCCGGACTCGATCTTCGAGAACGACCTCGCCGTCTTCGAGCGGATCGCCACCGAGGGCCTGGCACAGCTGGGTTGACCCCCGCCTGCCGTACCGGCCGCTCACGCACGTCGAGCGGCCCGGCGCGGTCTCGCGACGTGCGCCGTTCCGGCGAGCGCGCAGGGGGCGTCCGATTTCCGCCGACCCCTAGGGGAGAGGCGGCCCGGCGTCATACCCCAGCAGCAGAAGGCCTCGTCATTCCAGCTCATGACCCGTGCCACGCAATCCCGTTACGTTGAGGGCGTGTCCACAGCTGTCATCAAGACGGACGGCCTCACCAAGAGGTTCCCCCGGGTCACCGCCCTCGACCAGCTCACCGTCGAGGTGCAGCCGGGGGTCGTCGGGCTGGTCGGGGCCAACGGGGCGGGCAAGTCCACACTGATCAAGATCCTGCTCGGGCTCGCCCCGGCGACCTCCGGCCGGGGCGAGGTCCTCGGCCTGGACATCGCCACCCGGGGCTCCGAGATCCGCGAGCGGGTCGGCTACATGCCCGAGCACGACTGCCTGCCGCCGGACGTCTCCGCCACCGAGTTCGTCGTGCACATGGCCCGGATGGCGGGCCTGCCCGCCACCGTTGCCCGTGAGCGCACCGCCGACACCCTGCGGCACGTCGGGCTCTACGAAGAGCGGTACCGGCCGATGGGCGGGTACTCGACCGGCATGAAGCAGCGGGTCAAGCTCGCCCAGGCCCTGGTGCACGATCCCAGGCTGGTGCTGCTGGACGAGCCGACCAACGGCCTCGACCCGGCCGGCCGGGACGAGATGCTCGGCCTGATCCGCCGCGTGCACACCGACTTCGGCATCTCGGTGCTGGTCACCACCCACCTGCTCGGCGAGCTGGAGCGCACCTGCGACCACCTGGTCGTCATCGACGGCGGCAAGCTGCTGCGCTCCTCCTCCACCGCCTCCTTCACCGAGGCGACGGCCGTCCTCGCGGTCGAGGTCACCGACCACCCGGAGGACCACGCCCTCGACCCCGGTGCGGCGGTCCGCGAACGGCTCGCCGCCGCCGGCGTCGACGTCCAGTCCGAGGGCTCGCACCTGGTGCTGGTCCGGCTGGCCGACGAGTCGACGTACGACACCATCCGCGACACCGTCGCCGAACTGGGCCTCGGCCTGGTCCGGTTGGAGCAGCGCCGGCACCGGGTCGCCGAGCTCTTCACCGAGGGCCCGGACGCCGCGGCGTCGCCCGTCGGGTCGGGCGCCGCGGAAAGCCAGAACACCCAGGACAGCAGGGGAGGTTCGGACGATGGCGCTGCCTCCTGACACCAGGCCCGCCGACACCGGCGTCATCCACGACATCGGCTACCGCGGCTACACCGGCCCCCGGCTCGGCCGCGGCTACGCCACCCGCGCGCTCTTCACCCAGAGCCTGCGCGCCACGTACGGCCTGGGCCGCTCGGGCAAGTCCAAGGTGCTGCCGATGCTGGTGCTCGGCGTGGTCACCGTGCCCGCCGTGATCTTCGTGGCGATCGCCATCACCCTGAAGCGCGACGAACTGCCGGTCGAGTACGCGGGCTACCTCTCCAACCTCAGCCTGGTGGTCTCGGTCTTCCTCGCCTCCCAGGCGCCGGTGCTGCTCTCCCGGGACCTGCGGTACCAGACCGTGCCGCTCTACTTCTCCCGCCCGATCACCCGCACCGACTACGTCCGGGCCAAGTTCGCGGCCATGGTCTGCGCCCAGTTCCTGCTGATGACGGCCCCGTTGCTGGTGCTGTACGTCGGCGCGCTGCTCGGCGGGATGGACTTCTCGCACAACACCGGGCACTTCCTGTACGGCCTGGCGGCGGCGGCGCTGTACGCCCTGGTGCCGACCTCGGTGGCGCTGGTGATCGCGGCCGCCACGCCGCGCCGGGGCTTCGGGGTGGCCGCCATCATGGGCTACCTGGCGATCAGCGCCGCGGTGGCCGCCGTCGCGGTCGGCATCAGCGACCCGGGCCCGACCGGCTCCGACGCCGCGCAGTGGACCTCGCTGATCTCGCCCACCGACCTGGTGGAGTCCCTGGTCAACGAGCTGTTCGACCTGGGCACCGACTTCGACCGCCGGCACGCGCCGGGCGGGCTCGGCATGGCGGTGTTCGCACTCGTGGCCGTGGCCCTGGTGGCCGGGTCGTACCGGCTGCTGCTGAGCCGCTACAAGAAGGTTTGAGAGAGGGCGGCATGGCCACCATCAGCATCGACAAGGTCTCCCGCTGGTTCGGGAACGTGGTCGCGGTCAACGACATCACCATGGCCATCGGCCCCGGCATCACCGGCCTGCTCGGGCCCAACGGCGCGGGCAAGTCCACCCTGATCCACATGATGAGCGGCTTCCTCGCACCCTCCGGCGGCTCGGTCACCCTGGACGGTGCGCCGATCTGGCGCAACCAGCAGGTGTACCGGCAGATCGGTCTGGTCCCCGAGCGGGAGTCGATGTACGACTACCTGACCGGTTGGGAGTTCGTCCTCGCCAACGCCGAACTGCACGGCCTGCCCCAGCCTGGCGCCGCCGCCCGCCGGGCCCTGGACCTGGTGGAGATGGCCTACGCCAAGGACCGGCGCACCGGCACGTACTCCAAGGGCATGAAGCAGCGGGTCAAGATGGCCTCCGCGCTGGTCCACGACCCGGCCGTGCTGCTGCTGGACGAGCCCTTCAACGGCATGGACCCGCGCCAGCGGCTCCAGCTGATGGAACTCCTGCGCCGCTTCGGCGCGGACGGCCGTACGGTGCTGTTCTCCTCCCACATCCTGGAGGAGGTCGAGCAACTGGCCCGGCACATCGAGGTCGTGGTCGCCGGACGGCACGCGGCCTCGGGCGACTTCCGCAAGATCCGCCGACTGATGACCGACCGTCCGCACCGCTACCTGGTCCGCTCCAGCGACGACCGCCGGCTCGCCGCCGCGCTGATCGCCGACGGCTCCACCACCGGCATCGAGGTGGACGAGCGGGAACGGGCGCTGCGGATCGAGGCGGTCGACTTCCAGGGCTTCACCACCCTGCTGCCCAGGGTCGCCCGGGAGGCCGGCATCCGGCTGTACACCGTCTCCCCGGCCGACGAGTCGCTGGAGAGCGTCTTCTCGTACCTGGTCTCCGCGTGACACCGACCGACCGGGCCCGGGCCGCGCGGGCTGCGCGGTCCGCCCACACCGACCGGGCCCACACCGACCGAACCCACGCCGACCGGACCCAGGCCAACCGGACCCAGGCCGACCGGACCCAGGCCAACCGGACCCAGGAAGGGGCCGACCGACCATGAACCCCACCGTCGCCAGGCTGACCCTGCGCGGGCTGCTGGGCCGCCGCCGCGGCCTCCTGCTGCTGGTGGTCCCCGCGCTGCTGCTGTTCGTCTCCGCCCTCGCGAGCGGATCGACCGCCGACGCGCACGGCCTGACCGTCAAGATCCTGGGCCAGCTCGGCCTCGGCACCCTGGTCCCGATCCTCGGCCTGGTGGTCGGCACCGGGGCCATCGCCACCGAGATCGACGACGGCTCGATCGTCTACCTGCTCGCCAAGCCGCTGCCGCGGTGGCGGATCATCACCACCAAGCTGGCCGTCGCGATCGGCGTCACCTGGCTGTTCTCGGTCGTGCCGACGCTGCTGTCCGGGCTGCTGCTGTTCGGCACCCGGGACGGCATGGTGCTCGGCTACACCGTGGCCGTGATGGTGGCCGGGGCCGCGTACAGCGCGCTGTTCCTGCTGCTCGGGGTGGTCACCCGGCACGCCGTGGTCGCCGGGCTGGGGTACGCCCTGATCTGGGAGTCGGTGGTCGGCAACTTCGTCGAGGGCGCCCGGACGCTGAGCATCCAGCAGTGGGGCCGGGCGGTGGCCGAGGCGGTCGCCGGGGGGGACACCGCGATCGGCGCCGACGTCTCGCTCGGGGCGGCCGTCCCGCTGCTGCTGGTGGTCACCGTCGGGGCGACGGTGCTGGCCTCGGTGAAGCTGGCCGGACTGACCCTGGCCGCCGAGGAGTGAGCCGAGCCGTAGGGCAGCGACCCGAACGGCGGTGAACCGAACGGCGGTGAACCGAACGGCGGTGAACCGAAGACGGCGCTCCGGGAATCCCCGGAGCGCCGTGGCGGGTCCTGACCGCCGCGGTCGGCGTCGAACGCCGCGGGCGGTCAGAGCGTGCGGTTGCGGCCCGCGCCCCAGCCGGCCGCGCCGACCACCAGCACCAGCGCCAGCATCAGCACCAGGGTGGTCTCCCAGCCGCCGGTGAGCTGGTGCAGCGCGCCGGCGCCGACCGGGCCGGCCGCCGCGACCAGGTAGCCGATCGCCTGCGACATCCCGCCCAGCTGGGCGGCGCCGGCCGCGCTGCCGGTGCGCAGCACGATGAACGCCAGGCCCAGGCCCAGTGAACCGCCCTGGGCCACCCCGAGGACGGTCGCCGAGAGCCACGCGGCGGAGACCGGCGCGACCAGCAGCATCGTGATGCCCACCCCGTTCAGGGCGGCCATGGTCACCGCCAGGGCGCGCTGGCTGGTCATCCGGCCGGCCATCAGCGGCACCAGGAAGGCGCCGGCCACCTGCACCAGGTTGGAGAAGGCGAAGACCAGGCCGGCCTGGCCGCGGTCCATGCCGTGGTCGGCCAGGATGGTCGGCATCCAGGCCACCAGGATGTACACCAGCAGCGACGAGATGCCCATGAAGAGGCTGATCTGCCAGGCCAGCGGGGACTTCCAGATGCCCTCGATCGGCTTGCCCGGCACCGCCGCCGCGGCCACCGCGCCCCGCTCCTGGCGGCTGCGCAGCACCTGCGGCAGCCAGGCCACCGCCGCGACCAGCGCCAGCAGCGACCAGGCGCCGAGCGAGGCCCGCCAGCCGCCGCCGAGCGCGTGCTCCAGCGGGACGGAGGTGCCGGCGGCGAGGGTCGCGCCGACCAGCATGGTGGTCGAGTAGACGCCGGTCATGGTCGCCGCGCGGTCCGGGAACTCCCGCTTGACCAGGCCCGGCATCGACACGTTCAGCACCGCGATCGCCACCCCGATCACCACGCAGCCCGCGTACAGCGCGGCCACCGAGGGCAGCACCCGCAGCAGCACGCCCGCGGCCAGCACCAGCACCGCGCCCAGGACCACCCGCTCGGCGCCGAACCGGCGGGTCAGCCGGGGAGTGAGCGGGGCGCCGACGCCCTGGAACAGCACCGGGACGGTGGTGATCAGGCCGCTCGCGGTCGCGGAGAGGCCGAAGGTCCGCTGGATCTCGCCGACCATCGGGGAGACCGCGGCCAGGCAGGCGCGCATGTTCAGCGCGACCAGCACGATGCCGGTCAGCAGCAGGAGCGGATGGGCCAGCCGGGTGCGGACGGGAAGCGGGGCAGGGGTGGTGACAACCGGCTGCTGGGCACGGGTGACGGCCATGGGTGTGCTGTTCTTTCCGGGATGTGCGTGGATGCGGGCGGGAGGGAGGAGGCTCGCGCCGTCCTACTTCCGGGCCGCGATGGCCGCGAGCAGCTGCTCGACGGCCGCGGTCGGGCCGGCGAGCAGCGCACGACACGCCGCCTCGGCCCGGTCCGGGTCACCGCTCTCGATCGCGTCGACCAGTGCCTCGTGGGTGGCCACGACGGCCTCGGGCATGTCGTGGTCGCCGAACGCGGAGGTCATCGCCTCGCGCACGGAGGCGCCGAAGTAGCGGTACACCTCGGCCAGCGCGGGGTTGTGCGCGGCCTCGACGACGGCGGTGTGGAACTCCAGGTCGTGCTCGACGGTGGCCTCGCGGCTCGCCCGCTCGGGGTGCGCCGCGAACACCTCGGCCTCCCGGGCCAGCGCGGCCCGCATCCGCCGGATGTCCTCGGCGGTGTGCCGCAGCGCGGCCAGCCGGGCGCCCTCGGTCTCCAGCGCCGCGCGGACCTCCAGGACGTCCCGGATGCCCGAACGCTGGACGCCGCGCAGCACGGCGGCCGGGTCGCTGGTCGAGCGGACGAACGTCCCCTCGCCCTGCCGGGAGACCAGCATCCCGGCGTGCACCAGCACCCGGATCGCCTCCCGTACGGTGTTCCGCCCGACCTGCAGCCGCTCGGCGAGCTCGTGCTCGGTGGGGATCCGCGATCCCACCGGCCAGACGCCGCCGGCCAGCTGCTCGCGCAGCTGGTCGATCGCGGTGTCCACCAGGGATCGCCGCCCGGCCGCCTGCAGGCCGTTGCCGTCGCCGCTCATTCCGGACCTCCCTCCGCCACCGCGCGCGTCCTCACCGGTCGTCGGTCATCCTACAACCGTTTGCCCGGTCATCCTACAACTGCCTCGCCGGTGGCGTCCGCCGGCGTCCGGCGCCCTTCGGCGGTGCGGTGGTGGAGGGTGATCGGTCGCCGGTGGACGGCGTGCCGTGGGCGACGGACCGCGGCCCGCGGACAGCGCGGCAACCGCGACCGCGGCGACAACGGGTGACAACGGTCAAACGGCACAACGGCCACAACGGCCTCGGCCCGCGCGGATCCTGACGACGCCAGGGGCCGCCGAGGACGAGCCGTCGGCAGCCCCGGGGTCTGACCCCCGACCCCCGACCCCCGGGCCCGACCCCCGACCCCCGGGCCCGGGGTCAGCCGGCGGGGTAGAGGAGCTCCAGGACGGCCGCGACGCCGTCCTCGTCGTTGCTGGCGGTCACGGTGTCGGCGACGGCGAGGAGTTCCTCGTGGGCGTTGGCCATGGCGACGCCGTGGGCGGCCCAGCCGAACATCGGGACGTCGTTGGGCATGTCGCCGAAGGCGATGGTGTCGGCGGCGCGCAGGCCCAGGCGGCGGGCGGCGACGGCCAGGCCGGTGGCCTTGGACAGGCCCAGCGGGAGCAGCTCGACGACGCCGGCGCCGGCCATCACCACGCCGACCAGATCGCCGGCGGCGCGGCGGGCCGCCTCGGCGAGGGCGTCGTCGGTCAGGGCGTGGTGCTGGATGTAGAGCTTGCTGAGCGGGGAGGCGAGCAGGTCGCCGCGGTCGACCCGGACGACCGGCAGGTCGGAGCCGATCAGCAGTGCGTAGCCGGGGCCGGCCAGGACCTGGCCCTCGAGGCCGTCCTGGTTGGCGGCGATGGCGAGCGGGCCGGTCTCGGCCTCGATCTTCTCGATGGCGAGGGCGGCGAGTCGGCGGTCCAGGGTGAGCGAGGTGAGCAGCTTGTGCGCGCCGGCGTCGTAGACCTGGGCGCCCTGGCCGCAGACGGCTATCCCGGTGTAGCCGATCTCGTCGAGGACCGGGCGGGCCCAGACCGCCGAGCGGCCGGTGACGACGATGTGCAGCGCGCCCGCGCCGGTGGCCGAGGCCAGGGCGGCGCGGGTGCGCTCGGAGACGGTCTCCTCGCTGGTCAGCAGGGTGCCGTCGAGGTCGGTGGCGACCAGCCGGTAGGGCAGGTCGCCACCGTTCCGGGTGCGGTCCGGGGAGACGGGGCTGGGGCTGGTGGTGCTCATGGGCCGGTCGTCTCCCGGGAGTTGCGGGTGGTGCGGGTGTGGCGGGTGGCGCGAGCGGTGCGGGCTGCGCCGGCGGCAGCCGGGCTACTTGACCGGTTCGAGGACGGTCCGGCCGCCGAGGAACGGCCGCAGCGCCTCGGGCACGATGACCGAGCCGTCGGCCTGCTGGTGGTTCTCCAGGATCGCCACGATCGTGCGCGGGACCGCGACCAGGGTGCCGTTCAGGGTCGCGAGCGGGCGGGTCTTGCCCTCCTCGCGCATCCGGATCGACAGGCGGCGGGCCTGGTACTCGGTGGTGTTGGAGGTCGAGGTGACCTCGCGGTACTTGCCCTGGGTGGGGATCCAGGCCTCGATGTCGAACTTGCGCGCGGCCGAGGAGCCGAGGTCGCCGGAGGCGACGTCGATGACCCGGTACGGCAGCTCCAGCGCGTTGAGGAAGTCCTTCTCCCACTGGAGCAGGCGGCGGTGCTCGTTCTCCGCGTCCTCGGGGGTGGTGAAGACGAACATCTCCACCTTCTCGAACTGGTGGACGCGGATGATGCCGCGGGTGTCCTTGCCGTAGGTGCCGGCCTCGCGGCGGAAGCAGGACGAGTAGCCGGCGTAGCGCAGCGGCAGCTTGTCGGCGTCGAGGATCTCGTCCATGTGGTACGCCGCCAGCGGGACCTCGCTGGTGCCGACCAGGTACCGGTCGTCCTCGGCGAGGTGGTACACGTTCTCGGCGGCCTGGCCGAGGAAGCCGGTGCCGTCCATGGCGGCCGGGCGGACCAGGGTCGGGGTGATCATCGGGATGAAGCCGGCCGCGGTGGCCTGCGCGATCGCCATGTTGACCAGGGCGAGCTCCAGCAGCGCGCCGACGCCGGTCAGGTAGTACGAGCGGGCTCCGGCGACCTTGGCGCCGCGCTCGGTGTCGATGGCACCCAGGATCTGGCCGAGCTCGACGTGGTCGCGGGGCTCGAAGCCCTCGGCGGCGAAGTCGCGCGGGGTGCCGATCTCCTCCAGGGTGACGAAGTCCTCCTCGCCGCCGACCGGGGCGGCCGGGTCGATGAGGTTCGCCAGCGAGCGGAGCAGGCGGTCGGCCTCCTCCTTGGCGGCGCCCTGTTCGGCGTCCGCGGCCTTGACCTCGGCGGCCAGGTCCTTGGTGCGCTGCAGCAGGGCGGTCTTCTCGTCGCCCTTGGCCTGGGCGACCTGCTTGCCGAGCACCCGCTGCTCGCTGCGCAGTTCGTCGAAGCGGCTGCCCGAGGACCGGCGTCGCTCGTCGGCGGAGAGGAGGGCGTCGACCAGGTCGACGTCCTCGCCACGGACGCGCTGCGAGGCGCGCACTCGGTCAGGGTCCTCACGGAGCAGGCGAAGGTCAATCACAGGCCCAAGCGTACCGGGCGGGCGTTCCTCCGCCGGTACCGGTTTTCCCCTGGGGATAACCGCCCCGATCCTGTGGATAACTTCTGTGCGGAACGCTCCCGGGGTGGGTTATCCACAGGCCTGGAGGCGGGGCTGTGGATCGAAGGGGAGGATCACCCTCCGCGCGAAGGTGCCAGGGAATTGAGGTTTCAAACCTCATTCGACCTTCCCGAGTGAGGGAATTGAACCACTCAGACGGGTGATTTGCTGGCAACCGGGTGACTCTGGTCCGATTAGTCATCTCTGCGGCGCAAACCGATGGTCCGACCAGTTCTGGGCAATGGCTATACCGGTTTGTCGACTCATCCCCAGGCCTGTGGATAACTTCGGCCTGTGGACAGCGGAGAGGCCTGTGGACAGCGGCCTCCGGCGCCGGGCGCCCCTGTGGACGACGGGTTCGGTCGCCCGACCCGCCTGATCGGCCCGGTCCAAAACGGTCGGAAAAGGTCAGAAAGACAAGGGGTGTCGCTCAGATGACTCAGTCGGCTCGGCTGACTCGGCTGACGCGGATCGCTCGGCCGACTCAAGCCGGCTCAGACGTCAGGCCGGCTCAGACGTCAGGCCGGCTCAAGCCGGCTGAAGCCGACCCGGCCGACTCAGATGTCCCCGCGCCCGTCGAGCGCGCGGGAGAGCCAGTCCGCCGCCGCGCTGAAATCCGCGTCCGAGGTCCCCGGCCGCCGGTGGATGGACACCTGCCGGTCGGCGCGCGGATAGGAGCCGAGGAACCGCACCTGCGGGGAGATCCGCTTGAGCCCCATCATCGCCTCGCCCACCCGGCGCTCGGACAGGTGGCCCTCGCAGTCGATCAGGAAGCAGTAGTTGCCCAGGCCCTCGCCGGTCGGCCGGGACTCGATCCGCATCAGGTTGATCCCGCGCACCGCGAACTCCTGCAGCAGCTCCAGCAGCGCGCCCGGGTGGTCGTCCGGCAGCCAGACCACCATCGAGGTCTTGTCCGCGCCGGTCGGCGAGGAGATCCGGCCCGGGCGGCCCACCAGGACGAACCGGGTGGTCGCGCTCTTGGCGTCGGCGATGTCCTTGACCAGCGGTTCCAGCCCGTAGATCGGCGCCGCGAACTCGCCCGCGAACGCGCCGTCGTAGCGGCCCTCGGCGACCAGCCGGGCGCCGTCGGCGTTGGAGGCGGCCGACTCCCAGGCCGCCTCCGGCAGGTTGGCCGCCAGCCAGCGGCGCACCTGCGGCTGGGCCACCGGGTGGCTGGTCACCGTCTTGATCCCGGACAGCTCGGTGCCCGGCCGCACCAGCAGCGCGAACGAGATCGGCAGCAGCACCTCGCGGTAGATCATCAGCGGTGTGCCGGAGGCCAGTTCGTCGTTGGTCGCGGTGACCGCGCCCTCCACCGAGTTCTCGATCGGCACGAACGCCCCGGCGGCCTCCCCGCCGCGCACCGCTTCCAGCGCCAGCGCCACCGAGGACAGCGGCACCAGCTCCCGGGTCGCCGCCTCGGGCAGGGTGTGCAGCGCCGCCTCGGTGAAGGTGCCGGCCGGGCCGAGGTAGGTGTAGCGGGTGGCCGACATGACGCCTCCGTGGGAACTCGGTGCTGCCTGGGACGGGTGGTGCGGTGGGGTGGTGCTTCGCAGCGGTGCCGCGGTGTGGTGCCGGAGCTGTCACCCTAACGATTCCCCGGGCGTGGCAGGAAAGCGTTTCGTCGGCCGGACAACACCGCCGCCGCGGTCCGTGGTGCGAACCCTTGCGGACCGCGGCGGCCGCCGGCGGCTACCCCTCCAGTAGCTGCTGCCCGAGGTAGCCGTCGGCCGGCGCGGCCGGGGGCACGGCGTACAGGCCGCTCGCCTCGTGCCGCAGGAAGCGGGAGAGGCCGTCGCCGCGCGAGAGCTTGCGCTGCACCGGGGTGAAGCCCTTGTCCGGGTCGGCCTGGAAGGCGAGGAAGAGCAGCCCGGCGTCGGGCGAGCCGTCCGGCAGCAGCCCGTCGTGGTACGAGAAGCCGCGCCGCAGCATGGCCGCCCCGCCGTTGGCCGCCGGGGCGGCGACCCGGACGTGCGCGTCGGCGGGGATCGCCAGGGCGCCGTCCGGGCCCTGCGCGGACAGGTCGACCGGGGCGTGCTCGCCGGCCCCGGCGGGCGTGCCGAGCGGGGCGCCGTCCGCCTTGCGCCGTCCGATCACCCGTTCCTGGCGGTCCACCGGCAGCGCCTCCCAGTGGTCCAGCAACATCCGGATCCGCCGGAACACCAGGTACGAGCCGCCGGCCAGCCAGGTCGGCCGGTCGCCGCCGGCGGCGCAGAACACCTTGGCGGCGAAGCCGTCCTCGCCCGGCTTCGGGTTGTTGGTGCCGTCGACCTGGCCCATCAGGTTGCGGCCGGTCACCGGCTTCGCGGCGGCCCCGGGGGTGCGGGCGAAGCCGGCCGACTGCCAGCGCAGCGCCGCCGTGCCGGCCGCCAGCCGCTGCAGCACCCGCAGCGCGTGCACCGCGACCAGCGCGTCGTCGGCGCCGATCTGGACGAACAGGTCGCCGTCGCCGCGGGCGGGGTCGAGCGCGTCGCCGGGGAAGGCGGGCAGCGGTCCGAGCCCGGGTGGTCGGCGGTCGGCCACCCCCGCCTTGTCGAAGAGCGCGGCGCCGAAGCCGACGGTGAGGGTGAGCGAGCAGGGCCCGGCGTCCAGCGCGATCTGGTTGTCGAACTCCTCGGCCGGCTCCCCGGCGGTCAGCCGCTCGGCCGCCTTCGTCCAGCGCTGCAGCAGCCCGCGCAGTCCGTCCCGGCCGATGCCGTCGGACAGGTCGAAGGCCGCCAACTGGACCCGGGCCTGCTGCGGTTCGAGGATCCCGGCCTGGTGCTCGCCGCGGAACGGCACCCGGGCCGCGCCGAGTGCGCCGCCCGCGGCCGCAGCGGCCGCGGGGTGGCCGGTGCGGTCGGCGCGGTCCAGGGCGCCCGCCCCGGCGACGCCCGCCCCGGCACCGACCAGCAGGCCGGCGCCGGCGGTGCCGAGCAGCGCCCGCCGGGTGAAGCCCGTCCGGCCGTCGGCGGCCCGCTCCGCCGCCGGCTCGGCATCCGTCCCGTTCGCCGTCCCGTGCGTCGCCATGTCGTTCGTCGCGTTGTTCGTCGCGTTGTTCGTGGTCACGTCGTCCACCGCCGTCAGCCGATCTTGAACTGCTGGGTCGGCGTGGTCTGGTCGATGTCGGAGGAGCGGACCTGCACCGACACCACCCAGGTGCCCGCCAGCGGCAGCTGCGCGGTGCCGCTCCAGCGGCCGGTGCCCTCCGGGGTGAGCGCGACCGGCAGCGGGCCGAGGTCGCGGTCCGGCAGGGTGAAGGCGAGCTGCACCTCGGGGACGTCCACCGGCTGTCCGTCCGCGCCGTCCAGCGCGAGCTTCACCTCGTTCGGGCCGGTCCGGGCCGGGTTGAGGGTGACGGTCGCGGTGCCCTTGGCGTTCGGCGTCCGGCCCTTGGTGTCGTACGGGAGCTTGAGCTCGACGGTGCGGCCCGGCTCGGTCTGCGGCGCCGCCGCCGCAGCCCCGTCGGTGGCCGGCGCGGCGCTCCCGGACGTGACCTCGCTCGCGACCCGTCCGGGCGGGGAGTTGGTGAGCATCGTGGTGACCACCAGCACCGCCACCGCGACCAGCGCCTCGACCAGCACCGAGCGGCGCAGCCCGGCCCGGGTCGGGGTCAGCCCGCGCTCGCGCCCGGCGCTCTCCCGGGCGGCCCGCTGACGGTCCAACTGGGCCTGGCGGACCGGGTCCGCGCTGTGCGCCGCGACGCCGACCGGCTCGGGCACCTCGGCCTGCTCGACCTCCGCCGCCTCGGCCGGGGCCGAGCGCAGCCGGGCCAGCCAGGAGCGGGAGATCCAGGCGACGCCGAGCATCACGACCACGCAGCCGGTCTTCACCAGCAGCAGCCGCCCGTACTCGGTGCCGGTCAGCGCCCCCCAACTGCCGAGGCCCCGCCAGGACTGGTAGATCCCGGTCGCGACCAGTACGGCCACCGAGCCGAAGGCGATCCTGGAGAAGCGGTCCACCACCTCGGCGCCGGCGCCCTCGCGCAGCGCGACCAGCAGCGCGGCCAGCCCGCCCAGCCAGAGCGCCATCGCGATCAGGTGCAGGATGCCGAACGGCAGCGCCAGCCAGACCTGGATGCCCACCGAGGCGTGGTCGGCGCCGACCCAGGTCGCCGCGAGGGCGACCGCCAGCACCAGCCCGGCCACGCCGAGGCCGAGCCGGGCCTCCCGCTGCGGCCGCTCGGCGGCCCGCTGCTCCAGCTCGCGCAGTTCGGCGGCCTCGGCGTCCTCCCCCACACCGCTGCCCTCGGATCCGCCGCCGCCCTCGACGTGCGGCTTCGCCGGGAGCGGCCGCGGCGGCTGGCCCAGCTGGCCGACCAGCAGTGACAGGAACACCCCGCCCGCCGCGAGCAGCAGCAGCCGGGCCGCCAGCGCGGTGCCGATCCGTTCGTCCAGGGTGGCGCGCACCAGTGACAGGTCGAAGGCCTGCCCGACCCCCGAGCCGCGCTCGTACGGGCCGCGCAGCATCAGCACCGCGACGGTCGAGACCAGCAGCGCCGTCCAGCCGGTCATCAGCAGCCGCTGCACCGGGCGCCGGGTGGTGCCGGTCGGCCAGCAGATCAGCACGAAGGCGGCGACCCCGGCCAGCAGCGCGAACGCCGCGTACGCCACGGTCCGTCCGGTGCCGTACAGGGCGGCGACCAGTGAGTCGGCCTTGGCCCCCTGCAGCGCGGTGGCCGACACCGAGGTGTCCGAGGGCGCGCCGATGGAGAAGGTGAACGCCCCGCCGACCGGGTGCGAGTCGTCCGAGACGGCCCGCCAGGCGACGGTGTACGTGCCGTTGGCGAGGCCGCCCTTCAGTCCGACCCGGGCGGTGTTGCCCTTGCCGTCGGCGTGCGCCGGGTCGCCGGTGTCCACGGCCTTGCCGGCCGGGTCGAGCACCCGGACGGAGTCCGAGGAGAGCGACACGGACTCGCTGAAGGTCAGCGTCACCGCCTGCGGGGCGGTGGCGACCACCGAGTTCTGCCGCGGGTCGGTGGAATCCAGGGTGGCGTGCGCGGAGGCCGGTCCGGCGCCCGCGAGCATCAGCGCGAGCAGCGCGCCGAGCACTCCGAGCACCCCGGCGATCCGGCGGTGCGAGGCCTTCTCCAGGCCGGCCGACTGCATGGTGACGGGTCCCCTAACTCTGGCCGGGGCGGTAGGTGAGCTCCTTGACCGGAACCTTGACCGCGATGGTGCCGGACTTGGCGAAGGTGAGGTCCAGCTCCAGCTCGTCGCCCAGGACGGGGGCCTTCTGCCAGCCCATGATCATGAGGTGGGTGCCGCCGCGGGAGAACTGCAGCGCGCCGTGCGCGGGCACGTCCAGGCTGGTGACCTGCTCCATGCTCGACGGGGTCGAGCGGTGCATGGTGACCGACTCGGCGCCCGGGCTGCTCACGCCGACCAGCTGGTCCCGCCCGCCGTCGTTGCGGACGGTCAGGTAGCCCGCCGCCATGCCGCCCGCCGGGGGCAGCGGGATGTAGGAGTCGGCGACACTGAGCCGGGCCGGCCCGCCGGCGGCACCGTCCTGGCCGTCCGTCCCGCAGGCGACCAGGATGGCGCCGCCGCCGAGGGCGGTCGCGACCACGGCGCCCAGCAGGGCGGTACGGCGGAAGCGGCCGGTCCCGGCGGTCACGCCGCGACCCCCTTGGCGAGCAGCGGCAGGTCGTGCTCGTAGGTCTTCTCCTCGGTGCCGCTCATGTAGAGCACGTGCGCCTTGTCGTCCGAGGGGAGGAAGGCCAGCACCTGCGCGCCGTGGGTCGAGGTGACCGTGCCGTCCGCGTTGACCACCGGGTCCTCGATCATGATGCCGAGCGACCTGGCGGCGGTCTTCACCTTGGCGAGGTCGCCGGTCAGGCCTATGAAGTCGCTGCCCATGGAGTCCAGCCAGGTGCGCAGCACCTTGGGGGTGTCGCGCTGCGGGTCGGTGGAGACGAAGACGACGTTGACCTTCTGCCGGTCCTCCGGGGAGAGCGCCTTCATCGCGACGCCGATGTCGCCCATGGTGGTCGGGCAGACGTCCGGGCAGCTGGTGTAGCCGAAGAACAGCAGGGTGGCCTTGCCGTTGGTCTGCTGCCGCAGGTCGTACGGCCGGCCGGAGGTGTCGGTCAGCTGGAGGTCCGGCTTCTCGAAGTTCCTGGCCAGCTTGGTGCCCTGGTACGGGGTGTCCTCCTTCTGCTGGGTGACCTTCGCGGCGGTGGAGCCGCCGGAGGAGCCGCAGGCGGACAGCGTCAGGGCGGCGGCCAGCGCGAGGGCGGCCGCGCCGGCCAGCCGGGCGGTGCGGGCGGTGCGGGGCATGGGGGGATCCGATCGTGCGCGGTGAACCGCCGGCGGGGCCGCACCCACGGTGTCGGTGCGGCCCCGCCGGCGCGGGGGTCAGGAGGCGGAGCCGCCGTTCTTGCGGCGCAGGCCGAGCACGCCGACGGCGGTGCCGAGCACGCCGACCACGATGCCGACCACACCGAGGGTGCGGGCGGTGGAGTCACTGGCCTTGGTGGCGCCGTCCGAGGACGCGGCGTGGTCGGAGCTGTCGTTGTGGGCGCCCGCGGCCGGGGAGGCGGTGACGCCGTGGCCGTCGCCGCCGTCGGCCTTGGTGAGCTTCAGGACGGGCGCGGGCTTGGCCGGCTCGGGCTGGCCGTCCTTGGACTCGTCGATCCAGCGGACCACGTCGCCGTTGTCGTAGGTCTGCAGGGTCTTGAAGACCAGGCTGTCCGAGTCGGTCGGCAGCGGGCCGAGCGAGACCCGGAACTCCTGGAACTGGCCAGGGGCGATCTTGGTGCCCGCGTCGGCGGTCCAGGTGATCTTGGAGACGGCCTCGTTGACGTCGTTGCCGTGCACCTTGATCGGCTTGTCCAGCTTCGACTTCTCGACGGTGGCGGTCCAGCCCGGCAGCGGCAGGGTCCGGACCGAGGCCAGCGGGTGGTCCAGCGGGAGGTTGACCTCCAGCTTCACCGTGCTCGCGGCGTCGCTCTCGTTCGGCACCCGGAAGTCGACGGCCGTGTAACCGCCCTGGGGGGCCGCGCCCGGGTTCACGGTGACGTGCGCGAAGGCGGGGCCGGCCAGCGCCACCACGGAGGCGGCGGCGGTCAGGGCGACGGCGGCGATACGGCGGGTGGGAAGGGAACGCATGATGCGGGGTCTCCGATCGGAGCTCGGCAGGCCGGGACCGGGCGGCGGACGGAGCCGCGCCTCGGGGGCCGCGCGTGGGGACGTGTGGGGGCAGAGCCTCGGGGCCGGACCCGGTGGTCGGGAAACGGCCCGGACGGTGCGCACGCCCGGCACCCGGAACGGCCCGCAGGCCGCCAGGAACACGGATCAGTACGCGAAGACCCCGCGCGGCGGCCCGCGCCGCACCACGCTGTGCCGCAGCACGGCACTCACCGGAAGCGGACCCTCGCCGCCCCGGGCCCCGAACCGGCGGACCGGACCGGCCACGCCGAACAGGCCGCGCAGCAGCGCGGCCGCCAGCACGAACACCGACCTCAGCGGCGCCGCCCAGTGCTCCCGGGCCGCCGACGCCACCACCCGCAGCAGCCGCCACAGCGCCGCCTCGCCGCGCCGCAGCCACCAGCCCGCCACCAGCGCGGCGGCCAGGTGCCCGGCCAGCATCGACGGCGTCAGGCCGAACACACCGCCCTGCCACCACGGCACGGTGGCGAACGCGTGCGGGTCCAGCCCCGCCGACGAGACCAGCTGCTCCGCGGACGGACTGCCGGGCAGCCCGGCCAGCGTGCCCGGGCGGGCCTCGTTGCAGATCAGCCGACCGGCCACCTGCGGCACGGTCAGCGGACCGGAGCCGCCGTGCCCCATGCCGGACATGGCGGTGGAGTCGTGGCCGCCCAGGCCGTGGAAGAGGACGTGCAGTCCGAGCTGCCCCGCGCCCAGCGCCCCGGCGATGCCCGCCAGCGAGCGCTCCCGCCCACCACAGGCCGCGGCGAGCGCCAGTACCGCGGCGAAGCCCGTCGCCAGTGCGGTCGGGGGGACGTCCCCGCCGCCGGCCAGGGCGTGCCCGGCGGCCGCTATCAGCGTGCAGAGCAGCGCGAACGGGACCGCCCGGGCAAGCCGCAGGTCCCAGGCGGCGGACCCCACCGGCTGAGCCGGTCCGGGTGCGCCCGGGATCGGGGCGGCGGCGAGGGCAGTCATGGCCGGGCCATCCTCTCATTGCGTACACCGCCGACACGGGCAGGGTCGGAAATCCCTACGAATGCCCCTTTCGGCGGCGGCGTGCGGGGCCGGGTGCGCGCCGCCCGGCACAGACCCCGTCCCCCAGTCCATCCGCCGAACGGGCGGTAGCGGCCCCCGGGCACGGTTCACCGCCGAATCGCCCGGAGATACCTAGTTGTATGTGGAGCCGCAGCCAGGAGGGACCTCCCGTGGACATCCGGTGGACTCTGCACCTCAAGCGCGACCCGGCCAGCGTTCCGCTGGCCCGGCGCATCCTGCTCGGCGCCATGGCGACGGCCGGCGTCGACCCGCAGATCGCCGACGACCTCGGCGTCGCGCTCAGCGAGGCCTGCGCCAACGCCGTCGAGCACGGCGCCACCGGGCGCGCCGACGACGGCTTCCAGGTCACCGCCTCGATCAGCGGCGACCGGCTGCGCATCGAGGTCACCGACTCCGGCCCCGGCCTGCCCACCCCCTCCGCCCCGCCGGCCCGCCGCCCGGCCGCCGCCGCCCCGAGCCGCCCGACCGCGACCGGCCGCGGTCCGCACCGCTCCCGTCGCGGCCGCGCCACCGTCCCGGCCCGGGTCCTCGCCGCCCACCGCCCCCGCCGCGACGGCCACCCGTACGACACCCACGTGCTCCCCGGCCGCCCCACGGCTCCCACGCTGCGCCCGGTCGACCTCGACACCCTCCCCGACCTCACCGCCGAATCCGGCCGCGGCCTCTTCCTCATCCACGCCCTCGCCGACCACGTCCAGCTCCGCAACCATCCCCTGCGGGGGGCGATCGTGAGCTTCGACAAGATCCTCAAGTGGCAGGACGGCGCATTGCTGCGGGCGGCCTCGTAGCGCCACTGCGGCCTTGAACTGCGAAAACAGCACCGAGGTGTACGCATGCCGCAGGGCGTGCATGCCGTCGTCCAGGGCCGCCTGGAAGTACTTCGCCCCCTTCTCACGTGGCGGGATCACCCCGGCCGCGACGAGCGCGAGCTTCCAGGCGCCCGTGTTGAAGACGTTGCGGTGGTACCCCTTGGCGCTGTCATCGGTGAAGAGCAGGTTCGCCGCGTGGGCCTCACCGTCTGCGGTACGCCAGGGGAGCGTGACCCGAGTCGGCGGGAACCTCTTCATGTGGGCCTTCAACGCACGCGCCAGGCCATCGGGCAGCGGGACCTGCCGGACCTTGCCGCCCTTCGGCAGCGCGAACACCATCTTCGTCGCCACGAAGCGGACCTGCCGACGCACCGTCACCATGCGACGTCGGAAGTCGATGTCGTCCACGGACAGGGTGAAGACCTCGACCTGTCGCAGCCCGCAGCCGAACGCGACCGAACCGTCGGCCTGGAAGCGCTCCGTCAGGCCGTTAATGACCGCGTGGACGCGCTCCACGGCCACGGGACGACCGGGCTCCTTCTCCACCTTCGGGAAGCTCACCGACTTGGCCCGGCGGGGGTTGGTGGCCATGGCGCCGTCGTCAACTACCTCATCCAGCATCATGATCAGGACGGAGCCGTACCAAAGGGCGGGTTCTCCGCCTGCACCGACAGCATGGCCTGGGCGGCGGGCATGGCGTTCACCAAGCTGTACCGGGAGACCGGCCAACGGCGCTTCCTGGACGGCGCGTTGAAGACGGCCAACTGGATCCGGACGAACGCCGCCGGCACCCGGGGCGCGGGCGGCTGCACCGGGGGCTGCGCAACGACGACGGCACCGGGCGGAGCATGGTCCCAATCAGCTGGAAGGCCGCCGAGCACGACATCGACACCGGCGCCACTGCGCCCCGGCGCCACCACCTGGTGCGTCATCGCCGCACAAGGAGGGCCCCGGTTCCGCTTGTAGGCATGCTTCGACCGGAGGCAGCGCGAAGTCCGCATCAACTAGCTGCAAAATGAAGAAGTTTCAGCCATAAGGACGCCGCAGTCGATCCATGGGTCGACTGCGGCTTCCGCCTATATGTGCGTAAAAGTCAGCAGAATTAGCTGAGCTGACGGCGTGTGATCAAGCCACGTGCCTCGTTGATCATTTTCACTAAACATTGACTCATCTGTGTACCGAGTGAAGGATCGGGATCCGTGACCAGCCGTCTGGTTCCGGACCGGGGGCCGAAGGGCAACGCCGGCCGGAGGTCACGGGCGGTCCGCCGAACGAGCGGCCCCCAGGTATTCACCCATCCATCGCCCGAGGGGGAATCCTCCATGTCGACTACGCACGTCCTCTCTCGCTCCCTGGCCGTCACGGCCGCCGCGTGCCTCGTCGCCGGCATCCTCACCACCACTCCGGCCTTCGCCGCCGACCCCTCCGCGCCACCGTCCGCGCCCACCGTCGTCGACAACGACAAGGGCGGTGCCGGGCAGGGCCCGTACGCCGCGCCCGCCCTGCTGGCCGCAGGCCCCCGGATCACCCGCAGCGAGGTGATCAACCGCGCTGCCTCGTGGGTCGGCCAGGGCCTCAAATACACCCACACCGGAGAGACCTACCAGGGCTATCGCAAGGACTGCTCCGGCTATGCCTCGATGGCCTGGAAGCTCTCCACCTACATGGGAGGACTGGACACCACCAGCTTCGTCCCGACCGGTGTCGCCTCCTGGATCGGCAAGGAGGAGCTGAAGCCCGGCGACGCGCTACTCAACGACGCGGCGGGCTACTCCGGGCACATCGCTCTCTTCGCCGGCTGGACGGACTCCTCGCACTCCTCCTACGACGCCTACGAGTTCACCGGCGACGGCGTGCACCACCGGACCATCCCCTACCCGTACTTCCCGGGCCACGGCACCTTCAAGCCGGTCCGCAACAACAGCATCGTCGAGGACTCCGGTGACCAGCCGGTGGCCGGGAACTGGGACGGGGGCGCGGCGGGCAACGTCGGTGTCTGGCGTCCTTCGACGGGTCAGTTCCATCTGCGTTTCG
>NZ_JBFBOC010000009.1:82307-95188 GCF_040685975.1 Kitasatospora sp. NPDC086791
TGCGTTTCGGTGACGGGAGCCTTCACGTCATCGACTGGGGCCAGGCCGGTGATGTTCCCGTCGCGGGCAATTGGGACGGCGGCGCGGCCACCAACGTCGGTGTCTGGCGTCCTTCGACGGGTCAGTTCCATCTGCGTTTCGGTGACGGCAGTCTTCATGTCATCGACTGGGGCCAGGCCGGTGACATCCCCGTCTCCGGGAACTGGGACGGCGGTCCGGCCGCCAACCTGGGCATCTTCCGTCCCTCCACCGGCCAGTTCCATCTGCGTTTCGGTGACGGCAGTCTTCACGTCATCGACTGGGGCCAGGCGGGAGACATCCCCGTCTCCGCCAACTTCGACGGCGTGGGCCCCGACAACATCGGTATCTGGCGGCCCTCCACGGGCCAGTTCCACCTGCGCAACGACGACGGCAGCCTCGTCGTCCTCGACTGGGGCCAGCCCCGGTAGCCAAGCCGTACGGTCAGCCGACGAGGTCCTCGCCCGACGCCTCCACGGCGTGAGCGCCGGGCGGGGACCACAGGTGCTCGGCAGCGGCCTCCACCTCGGGTGCGGCGACCTTGGCGGCGACCTTGGCGAACCACGCGATCTCGGCGTCCAGATCCAGGTCATCCGCCCGCAGCCGCCACTGCGGCCCGCTGAACTCCATTCGGCGACCGGACAGTTCGGCCGCCACCGCGTGCTTCAGCAGCACCGCTTCCGCGGCCACGGCCAGCCGCTCGCCGGACAGGCCCGCAGCGCGCAGGTGCTCCTCGGCGGCACCCGCGTGGGCAGGGCCGAGGTGTCGCTCCAGGGCGA
Organism: Kitasatospora sp. NPDC086791; assembly: GCF_040685975.1. Lineage (NCBI taxonomy): Bacteria > Bacillati > Actinomycetota > Actinomycetes > Kitasatosporales > Streptomycetaceae > Kitasatospora > Kitasatospora sp. NPDC086791. The sequence goes on from NZ_JBFBOC010000009.1 coordinate 83,105, forward strand.
GCATGCTGTCCCTGATCTCGATCACCTGCCGATAGAGTCGCAGCCCGGGATTGTTCCGCCGCAGTTCGTCGGGCAGTGGGAGGACCACCTCCGGTGTCGCGGCCTGGAGCAGGTGCCAGAGAGGGTGGATCCGCCGGACGCGCCGCGCCGCCGCGCGCTTCTCCCGGCGCTCGGCCAGTGAGGGCCAGACGACCGAGAGGGCGAACAGCAACATGGTCAGCACCAGCAGGACCTGCGTCGTACCGGCCACGGCGGCCGGCTCTCCGGCTGTCCAACCAAGGTGGCGCATCGTCAGGAAGTATGCTCGATGGGCAAGATACGCCATGCCGGTCGCGGAGGAGGCCCGCATCAGCCACAGGGCGGTGCGCACCGGTCCGGGCGCGGCGTGCCGGCCGTGGACCCAGCACAGGGCCGCCGAGGCGGTCAGACCGGGCGCCGTGTCGACCGTGAGCACCATCCAGTACAGGTAGCCGGCCAAGGAGCGTCGGTCGTACGTCAGGAGGTCGACCTCACCGTCCGGTCGCGGCATCACCGCGAAGGTCGCGACGAGGAGCGCCGCGGCGATCGCGAGCCCCGTGAGGTTGAGCCGCGAGGCCCGCCCCCGCGAACGGCCCGTTATCTCCCGGACGAACTCCAGCATGAGCGCGGTGGCAGCCAGTCCGGACAGGTGGACCAGCAGGTTGGTCCCGCTGGCGATGCCGGTTGCGGCGTCGATCACCCGGCGGATCGCTGGGACCCCGACCGTCATCGACACCGCCCAGCTGGCCCACACGCCCCACAGCACCCGGGTGCGCCGTGGTGCGCCCCGCAGTTTCCGCAGGCTCCACAGGGTCGGGATCCAGACCACCGGCAGGAGTCCCAGATCAATCGGCCGCATCCGTGTGCTCCCACTCGTAGGCACCGGCGAAGGTCGCCATCACCAGGTCGAGCGCGTCCACGCTCTCGCGCGACGCCCGTGGCAGCGCGGCGGGCGTGGTCGCGAAGTGCTGCCACATCAGCGAGGCGAGCAGCTCGGCCTCCTGCTCCTGATCGGTGGTCGCTCCCATACGCCCCCGCATCAACAACCGGGCCGCCATTGCCGGATCCAGGTCGGGGAAGAGCCGCCGCAGCCCTTCGAGGTCGGGCTCGCCGCTCTGGTGGTGGTCGAGCAGGATGTGTGCGAGCTCGTGAAGGATGATGTGGGCCTGGTGGGCCGGGCTGGTCCCGCTGGCGTAGTGGACGTGGTCGACCTCGCCGAAGGCGATCCATATCCCGCAGACCCCCGAACCGTCCGCGTCCCGGCCGGACAGCGGGATCAGTCGCAGGTGCCGCCCGCGCCGCCGGGCCACCGCCTCGGCCAGGTGCTCGACCGTGAACGGCCTGGGGACTTCCAACTGCCCGATCAGCTCGTCGCAGCGCACACTGAACCTGCGCCACTCCTCCTGCTCCACACGTCCCCCGCGCTCGGCCGCCGCCGCGTGGTCTGCCGACCACACACCCTGAAGCGGAGTCTAGACGGACGATCCTCCGGGCGCGGGGTCCGGCGACTCCGGCTGCTGACCCACGTCCGGCCGCCCGTTCGCGATCAGTCCGCTGCGCTCGATCAACGACCGTACGGTGTCCACACCATGGGTCGACATGGTCGCCACGGCGGCGGCCCGCAGCGCCACCGACCGGACGTCGTTGGCCCGCATTGCGGCGACCAGTGCGAGCTGCGCGGTGACCCGGTCCGCCACCTCGTCGTCGATGAAGTACGCCTGCGGGACGCCGAAGAAGTCGCCCAGTGCGCGCAGCGTGCCGACCGTCGGGTTGCCCGCCCGGCCCTTGACCAGCGCCCACAGCCGCCCGGTGGAGAGTGTTGGGTCCCCGGGCCTCGCCGCCGTGCGGATTCCGTCCACCACCTCGTTCAGGGTGTAGCGGCGGCCGAGCGGCTGCACGTACGTGAACAGGTACTCGAGCCGGTGCCCGAGCCGTTCCGCCTCGGGATCGGGCCGACTCGGCCCTTCTGCCCCGGTCTCCTCCGAGTCGCTCATCCGTCCATCGCCCCTTCGCGCGCCTTCCGTCGACGCGTGTCGTCAACCTTTCCGGGCCCCTACGCTACGGCCTCAACCCGGATGACGAGCACCGCCCTTGTACTGCTTCCGCCCCGGCCTCGTCCCGGCGGCCGTGCGGTGGGCTCAGTCGGAGACCAGGGTGTCGGCGAGCCGGTCGGTGTCCGCGAGGAGATCGCGGGCGAGGCCGAGACCGTCAGCCTCCTCCACATCATCGAGGCTGACGACGAGCGCTAGGACTTCTATCTCGTCACCATTGAGAAGTGAAGCTTCGAGGACCGAACCGGCCCCGAGTTCAGCCAGGAAGGCCGAGGCGAGTACATCCTCGAAGAGATCCCCTGACCGCCGACGCCCTCGACAGGGTCAACTCCTGTCCCGGCCCGATGGCTGGCGCGAGGACGCCCGGCACCTGGCCGACACCAGCCCGCAGGGGCGAGGCGCGATCCGCAAGGCCCTGAAGGAGCTGACCGAGGCCGGGTACTACCGGGTCGAGAAGATCCGTATGCCGGACGGCACGATCCGCCATGGGTACGAGATGGGGGGCGTGGGCTGTGCGCGAGAGGTCGGTCATGGGCCGCATCCTGGGAGCGGGCCATGACGCGTAAGGACTGCCTCTCTGCAGGGCACATCCAGGGCACATGAGGACCCAGAGTGCCGCTGACCAGTGCGGACTACTGAAGGTAGTTTCGCCTGGTCAGCGGCACTTTTACGGTCGAACTCGCAGGTCACGGGCTTGCCGGGGTCAAAGATCCTCAAGTGGCAGGACGGCGCGCTGCTGCAGGCGTCCTGACCGCCGGGACCGGCCGACGGCGGCCGCCCCGTCGTGATGGATCGTCAGGCAGCTTGGCTGGGAAGGGTGTTCGCCGCTGGGTCCGGGGCGCGCGCCGGGGATCCCCGGTCGGGGCGGCGGTGCGGGCGCAGTGACGGTCACCGTGCGGCGCCGGGCGAATGTGCACCGTGACGCGGGAGTCCGGTCCTCCGCCCGCGGGTCCTGCTCCGGTTGCCGGGGGTGGGGGGCGGTCGGACGATGGGGGCATGATGCACCAGATGCGAGCCGAGTACGGTGCCGGCGGCGCGGCCGAGGGGGTGCGGCTGTGGCACGTGGTCCGGGGCGAGGAGAGCGTGGCGATGTGCGGCCGGGAACTCGACCCGCGGTCGGCGGTGCGGGAGGCGGTGGACTGGGGGAAGACCCCGGAACTGTGCTGCCACACCTGCGGGGCGTACTTCCTGCGCGAGGCGCCGTACCTGGCGGCCGAGCACCAGTAGACCCGGTCTACTGTGCTCGGCATGGATGAACCACTGGTCCGGCCAAGGTCGTTGACCGGCGAGGCCGCCGGGCTGCGCGGCGGGGAGCTCCGGCTGCCCGAGTACGTCGACCGCTTCTGCGCGCTGGTCGAGCGGGTGGACCCGTTGATCCACGCGTTCGTGCCGGAGCCCGGGCGGCACGAACGGTTGCGCCTCCAGGCGGAGCGGCTGGCGGCACGGTACCCGGAGCCGGCCGGGCGGCCGCCGCTGTACGGGGTGCTGGTGGGGGTCAAGGACATCGTCCACGTGGACGGGCTGCCCACGCACGGGGGGTCGGCGCTGCCGCCCGGGGTGCTGGCCGGGCCGCAGGCCGCGGTGGTGGACCGGCTGCGGGCGGCGGGGGCGCTGGTCGCGGGCAAGACGGTGACCGCCGAGTTCGCCGCGAGCGCGCCGGGGCCGACCCGCAACCCGCACCACCCGGGCCACACCCCGGGCGGCTCCAGCAGCGGTTCGGTGGCGGCGGTCGCGGCCGGGCTGGTGCCGCTCGCGATCGGCACCCAGACGGTCGGCTCGGTGATCCGCCCGGCCGCGTACTGCGGGGTGGTGGGCTTCCGGCCGACGTACGGGCGGATCCCGATCGACGGCGTGCTCCCGAACGCGCCCAGCTTCGACACCCTGGGGGTGTTCACCGCCGACCTGGCGGGCGCGGCACTGGCGGCCCCGCTGCTCTGCGACGACTGGCGGCCCGCGGCGCAGGCGCAGGGCCCGGAGCCCGTGCTCGGGGTGCCGGACGGGGCGTACCCGGGGTGCGCCGAGCCGGCCGCGCTGCGGGCCTTCGAGGAGCAGGTGGAGCGGCTGGCGGCGGCCGGGCTGACGGTGCGCCGGGTCGAGCTGTTCCCGGACTTCGCCGAGGTGTGCCGGCGGCTGCAGACCGTCAACCGCTTCGAGCTGGCCCGCGGCCACGCCGACTGGTTCGCCCGCTTCGGCGGCCTCTACCGGCCGGAGACGGTGGCGAGCATCCGGGCCGGTCAGGGCGTCGCGCCCGAGGACCGGGCGGCCGCGCTGCGGTTCCGGGAGCGGCTGCGGGAGCGGGTGGACCGCGCGGGCGCGGCGGCCGGGGTAGACGTGTGGCTGGCGCCGTCGGCGACCGGCGGGGCGCCGGAGGGCCTGCACTCCACCGGGGACGCGGTGATGTCGCTGCCGTGGAGCTTCCTCGGGCGCCCGGCGCTGAGCCTGCCGGCCGGACGGACCCCGGACGGGCTGCCGCTGGGCCTCCAGGTGGTCGGCGCGGCCGGTGGTGACGAGCGGCTGTTGGCCCACGCGGCCGTGCTGGAACGGGTGTTGGCCGGTCGGCCGGGCTAGGCGAGCGCCGGGCTGACCAGTCGGAGGTGAGCGCAGGGTCGGCCGGGGCTAGGCGAGCGCCGGGTCGGCCGGGTCGGTGGCCTCGGCGCGCAGCAGGCGCAGCAGCAGGCGGCCGGCCCGCTCGTAGGGGGTGGGCTCGTCGTGCAGCACGGCCTGCGAGTTGGCCGTCTCCAGGACCGCGATCAGGGCGAAGGCGAGGTCCCCGAGGTCGGTGTCCGGGCGCAGGGAGCCGGCGGCGCGGGCGTCGGCGAGGGCCTCGGTGATCGTGTCGGACCATTCTCGGGCGCAGCCGGCCAGGGCGTCCCGGACGGCGCCGGGGCGGGCGTCGAACTCGGCGGCGACCTCGTAGAAGAAGCAGCCGCCGGGGAAGACCCGGGCGCGCGAGTAGGCGAGCCAGCTCTCGCACAGGGCGCGGGCCCGGGCGAGGCCGGGCGGGGTGTCGGCCACCGGGGCGACGACGGCGTCGGCGAAGATCCGGCGGGCGGCGCGGACGGTGGCGAGCTGCAGCTCCTCCTTGGAGCCGAAGCCGGCGAAGACGCCGCTCTTGCTGAGGCCGAGGTCGGTGGCGAGGCGGCCGATGGAGAGTGCGTCCAGGCCTTCGACGGAGGCGATCCCGACGGCACGGCGCAGGACCGCCCGGCGGGTCTCCTCGCCGCGCAGGATCCGTCCGTCCGTGGTCGTGCCGGCCGTGGTCGATCCGCCCGTGGTCGTGCCGGCCGTCGGCCCCATCGTCCGCCCCCGTTCTCGTCGCAGTGCGTGCCGTCCAGGGTAGTGCGTGTGCCGGTCCGGACCCCTGAAACTGCACGAACGGTCGTGCTAATATCTCCCCGCGAGCCGGGCACCGCGCCCGGGCAGCGCGCGAGCAGCACGGCCCCACCCCCGCCAGGAACACCCGTCCGTACCGACAGGGAGGCCCGATGGACCCGGCCCAGGCACTGATCCGCACCGTCCTCAACCCCACCGCCCGGATCGCCCCCGGCGCCGCCGGACGGGCCGCCTACGAGCTGTTCGTGCACCCCGTGCGGCGCAGCCGGGTGCGCCCGGCGGAGCGGGAGGTCCACCGGCGGGCCGTCACCGAGCGGCTCACCGTGAACGGCAAGCCGGTGGTCGGCTACCGCTGGGGCAGCGGCGAACGGCCGGTCCTGCTGCTGCACGGCTGGCGCTCCCGGGCCTCCCGGTACGCGCCCCTCGTGCCCCGGCTGCGGGAACTCGGCCTCAGCGCCGTCTCCTTCGACGCGCCGGGCCACGGCGACTCCGGCGGGCGGGCCACCAGCGTGCTGGAGTTCCGCGAGCTGGCCCTGCGGCTCCAGGAGCGGTACGGGCCGTTCGAGGCCGTCGTCGCCCACTCGCTGGGCGTCTGCGCGGCCTTCGGGGCGCTGGCCGACGGCCTGCGGGCGGGCCGGCTGGCGGCCGTCTCCGGGGTGTCCCGGGTCGGCTTCTTCCCGGCCGCGTTCTGCGCCGGGCTCGGGCTGAACGCCGAGGTCGAGGGCGCGCTGCGGGCCCGGATCGAACGGGAGTTGTTCGGCGGGGACGCCGGGGGCTGGGAGCGCTACGACGCCGCCCGCCGGGTGGCGGAGGTCGACCTGCCGGTCCTGGTGGTGCACGACGAGGACGACGACGTCGTCCCGCTGAGCCAGGCGCACCGGCTCCGCGAGGCGTACGGGGAGCGGCTCGACCTGGTGGTCACCCGGGGGCTCGGCCACCGCCGGATCATCGCGGAACCGGCCGTCGTCGACCAGGTGATCGGATTCCTGGCGGCGGGCCTGGAGGTCACCGCCGGATGAGTGCTGCCGCCCGCCCGGGCATCGTCGAACTGCACGCCCGCTCACTGGAGTTGGCCGCCGAGGTGGTGGACGCCGTCCGGCCGGAGCGGCTGGACCTGCCGACCCCGTGCGCGGGCTGGACGCTGCGCCGGCTGCTGGCGCACGTCGTCGGCCAGCAGCAGGGGTTCGCGGCGGCCGCCCGTGGCGCCGGCCCCGACCTCGCGCTCTGGGCCGACGCCCCGATCGGCGAGGGCCTGCCGGGCGAGGACCCGGCCGGCGCCTTCCGGCGCACGGCCGTCGAACTCACCGCCGCCTTCCGGGAAGCGGCCGCGGCGGACCGGAGGGTCTGGCTGCCCGAGTTGCTCACCACCGCGCCGATCCCGCTCGACCGGGCGGTCGGCTTCCACCTGCTCGACACCCTGGTGCACGCCTGGGACGTCGCCGCCGCACTCGGCACCGGCGCGGGCGTCGGCGCGGCCGTGGAGCGCGAGGAGGCGCTGATCGCCGCGCTGGTGGCGGTGGCCGAGGCGGTCCCGGACACCCCGGAGGCCCGGGCGCCGGGGCGGGCCTTCGGCCCGGGGCTGCCGCCCGGCGAGGGCGAGGCTGCGGGTGTGGGTGCGGGCCGGTTCGAGCGTGTCCTGGCGATGCTCGGCCGCGACCCGGCCTGGCCGGGGCCGGGGTCGGGGCCGGGGCAGGGATAGGAACAGCGGCCCGTCGACCGGACCGCTGCTCAGGTCCCGCCGCTCAGGCCCCGCCGCTCAGGCCCGTCGCGCTGCTCGTCGGGGAAGCGCGGCCCGCCGATCAGGTAGAGCAGCGCGGCGATCGGAAAGCCGAGCGAGGCGACCAGCAACACGATGAACTGCCAGAACATCTTCCGCTCCTCGTCAGTCACGGGCCGCCCGGACACCCGAAGGTGATCCCAAACCCGACCCGCCCCGATTGGCCGAATTGTCCGGTCACTGTCCGACGGTATGGCCGAATCACCCCGGCTGCCACCGGGCGCCCGGCCCCGACCCGCGCCACACCGGCGCACGGGTCTGGGCGCGGGCCGGGGGCGGCGTCCACACTGTCGGGATGCAGCTACAGCTCGCAGGGGAAGCACGGCGGCCCGACCACGAGAGCGAGGACTTCGCGGCGGCCTCGCCGGAGGCACTGGTCCTGCTGGACGGCGCGAGTTCGCCGGCCGGCCTGGACTCCGGGTGCCGGCACGGGACGGCCTGGTACGTGCGACGACTGGGCGTGCACCTGCTCGCCCGGCTCACCGACCGGGCGGACCGCTCGATCGCCGAATGCCTGGCCGACGCCATCGTGGAGACGGCCGCGTTGCACGGCGGCCGTTGCGACCTGGCCCATCCCAACACGCCCGCCGCCATGGTGGTCGCGGCGCGGCGGCACGGCGAGACGCTGGAGTACCTGGTGCTCGGCGACTCGCTGCTGGTGCTGGAGTTCAAGGACGGCCCGCCGAAGGTGATCGGGGACAACCAGCGCTTCCCCGGCGGGGAGGGGCTGCGCCGTCAGGTCTGGTCGACCGTGCCCGGCTCGGCCGAGCGGACGGCGCTGCACCTGGAGTACGCGCTGGCCGTCCGCGCAGCCCGCAACCGGGGCAACGGCCCGTGGATCGCGGCCGCCAGCCCGCGCGCGGCCGAGCACGCCGAGACCGGCTTCGTCCGGCTGGACCGGCTGCACGCGCTGGCCGCCCTCACCGACGGCGCCTCGCGCTTCACCGAGCGCTTCGGGCTGGGCAGTTGGGGCGACGTGCTGCGGCTGCTCGCCGAGTCCGGACCGGGTGAACTGATCGCCCAGGTCCGCGCGGTGGAGCGGGCGGACTCCGCCTGCGAGCGCTGGCCGCGCGGCAAGACGCACGACGACGCCTCGGCGGTGTACGCGCTGCTGTAGGGCCCGCCCGCGGGCCGGCGGGACGGAGGCGGGCACCCGGCCGGCCCGGACGGTGCCCGACCGCCCGGCCGGGAAGTCCCGTATCGCGTAACGGAGTTCGCGGTGACCGTTCGTCACGGACACGACGCGGCCGGGCGGTGGCAGCCCGGTTCGACGGCGACGCGTGCCGTCGCGGGCCGAGCACCGCGGCGCCGGGATCCCCTGTCGCAGCGGCGGCCGGAGATCCCCCGTCCGCCCGCGCCGGCAGGCTACGGTTGGGCCGGACGCAGCAGACCGGGGTGGCGGTGGACCTCTGCCCCACGAAGGACCGGGGGTGGGTGCGGTGGATCCGTTGTCGTTGTCGGCGGTGACGGCTTTCCTGGGCGCGGCCGGCGCGGGGATGGCGAACGAGGCGGGCAAGCGGGCCTGGGAGACGGTCGGCGGGCTGGTGGCCCGGGCGGTGGGGCGGGAGGTGCCCGCCCCGGTCGGGCAGTCCGAGCGGGAGTCCGTCGCTGGCCTGCTGGTGGCGGAAGCACTCCGCAGCCCCGAACAGGCCAGGGCGCTCGCCGCCGTGATGAGCCGCAACGGCGCCGGTGGAGCGGTGGCCCACGGGGTGCCGCGGCTGCTCCCGGCCTCGGCCCGCTTCTTCACCGACCGCAAGGGCCCGCTGGCACTGCTGGACCGCGAGGCCGACCGCAAGCCCGACGGCCTCCCGAAGGTGGCCGTCCTGCACGGCCCGGAGGGCATCGGCACCAGTGCCCTCGCCTTCCACTGGGGCGGTCGCGAAGCCCGCCGGTTCCCGGACGGCACCCTGTACACGGACCTCCGGGGCGGATCGGCGACCACCGCCCCGACCGCCGCGACCGTCCTGCGGCACTTCCTGCTGCGCCTGGGCGTACCGGCGGAGCACGTCCCGCCCGCCGTGGAGGACCGGATCGACCTCTTCCGCTCGCTGCTCGCCGGCCGGCGGCTGCTGGTCGTACTCGATCACGCGCGGTCGGCGGCCCAGGTCCAGCCGCTGATCACGGCCGCGCCCGGGGTGTTCACCGTGATCGTCGCGCGCCGTCCGCTCACCGCGCTGGACGCGGTCACCATCCCCGTCGGCCCGCTGTCCGACAAGGACGCCAAGCGCCTGCTGACCGATCTCGCGGGACGGCCGGCGATGACGACGGCCCGCGCCGCGCTTCCCTCGGTGCTGGAGCGGTGCGCCGGTTCGCCGTTCGCACTGCGGGCGATGGCGCCGCACCTGGCCACGGCTTCGTCCGACGGCGGGGAGCCGGCGAACCCGCTGCCCCCGGTGCGGGCGGCGGCCGAGGAGGCCTACCGCCGGCTCGGGCCGGAAGCGGCCAGGACCTACCGCCTGGGATCGCTGCGCCCCTGGCCGTCCCTCGGAGCGGCGGTGGTGGCGGCGACCGCCGGCGTCCCGGAGGCCGAGGCGGAACGGGCGCTGGCCGAACTGGCGGACCTCCAACTGCTGGAGGGCACCGGGGACGGCCGCTACCGGTACCGGCCGGCGGTGCGCTCCCACGCGGAGGAGGTCGCCGCCCGCGAGGACGGCCTGGCGGGCTCCGCCGCGGCCGTGGCCCGCGCCGTGGACTGGTACCTGCGCTTCGCCGTCCGGGCGGACTACGCGGCGCTGAAGGAGCGTTGGCACCTCGGTCCGCTGTACGCCGAGCTCGGCCCGGGCCCGTACGAGGACGAGGGCGCGGCGGTCGCCGCCCTGGTGGCCGAGCTCGGCAACCTGGTGGAAGCCGTGCTCGCCGCCGAGGAGTTCGGCCGCTTCGACACCGTCTGCCAGGCCGTCGAGGCACTCTGGGCCGTGCAGCTCAAGGCGGGCTGCCACGACGCCCTGCTGCCCGCGCTGCGGGCCGGGGCCCGGACGGCCGGACGCCATTGCCCGGGCACCCGGACGGCGGGCCGGATGCGCACCCAACTGGCCTTCGCGCTCATGGAGTTGCGGCAGGACGAGGAGGCCGAGCGGGAGCTGCTGGCGGCGTCCGAGGACGAGGACCGGGCGGGGCACGCACGCGGCCGGGCGACGGCGGTCGAGTCGCTGGGCCTGCTGCGGCTGCGCCAGTGGCGCTTCCAGGCGGCCCTGGCGTGCTTCGAGGAGGCCGACGGGCTGCTCGACGGGATCGGCCCGGACGGCGAGGGCGCCGCCGATCTGCCGCGGGCGCGGGCGCTGTTGCACCGTCACCGGGGACGGGCGCTGCGGGGCCTCGGCCGCTTCGACGCGGCGCGGCAACGGTTCGCGACGGCACTGGAGTTCTTCCAGGACGGCGGGGAGCGCTACAACACCGCGCGGGTGCTGACCGATCTCGCCGAGCTCCACCTCGACCTGACCGACCACGCCGCGGCGCTGCCCCTGATCGACCGGGCCGTCGCCCTGTTGACGCAGGAGAACGCCACGATCCACCTCGACTACCTGGCGGCCCTGCGGGAGCGCTGCCTCACCGAAGAAGGGTGACCCGTATGCGTGCCGAGCGGGTCCCGGTCCGGACGGTCAGGCCGGTGGCCACCAGGTCCGCCAGGCCGGCCGGGTCGGTCAAGTCGGTCAGGTCGGTCAGGTCCTCTGCTCCTGCGGGGCCCGAGCCGGTGCGCAGCCGGGCGAGCAGCGCGGAGGCGTGCGCGGCCGGGTCGCCGTCGCTGTCCGCCGTCAGCTCGAACAGCAGGCCGCTGCGGTGCAGCACGGTGCACGCACGCGGGTCGGTGACGTAGGCGGCGAGCGAGGCGGAACGGTAGCGGTCGAGCACCTCGGCCGCCCACGTCCGCGGCGGGCCGAGGCGGGGGTCGTCCGCCTCGCCGTACCGGAAGATCACGTCGGCGATCTCCAGCACGCCCGGATCGAGGGTGTCCTCGTGCACGGCGAGGTGGCCCTCGCCCTCGGCGTCGGGCTCGTACCGGGGTTCGGCGAACCGCCGGACGGCGACGGCGCCGTCCACGCCGGTGCGGGTGAGGACGAGCAGCGGCGCGGTGCGCAGCGGCGGCTCGTACGGAGGCAGCGGCAGCGGGTCGAGCACCGCCGGGGCAGTGGGCTCGGTGATGCCGATCAGCCGGTAGAAGAGGCTGCGCAGCAGGGCCGCCGACCGTCCCGGGTCCGAGGTCGTCAGCGTGGCCGGCCCTTCGAGCGGGCGGTGCCCGGCCAGCAGCTTGTCCAGCTGGGGCAGCAGCGCGCCGTACGGATCGAGGCGCGGCGCGGACCGGACGAACGCCGCGACGGGTGACTCCGCCCCGAGGGCCTGCGGGTCGGCGGCGCCCAGCAGCACCGGCGTGCCGCACGCGGCGGCGTAGTAGCTGACCGAACCGAAGTCGCCCAGCACCACGTCCGCGGCGATCAGGGCCTGGCGCCAGCCTTCGAGCGGGTCGACCAGGGCGAGCCCGGCCCGCCGGGCCCGGTCCAGCCAGAGGCGGACCTGGCCGGGGCCGTGGCCGTGCCAGATGTTCGGGTGGAGGACGGCTGCCACCCGGTACTCGTCGGCGGGGAGTTCGGAGGTCAGCCGGGGCAGCAGGAGCGGGAGGACGTCCTCAGGGCCGGCGTCGCCGAAGAGCGAGGTCGGGTTCCAGGTGGAGTTCAGCAGGACGAGGCGCCGGCCGGGGTGCACGCCCAGGGCCCGCCGGTACCGCTCGCGGTGGCGCCGGGCGGTGAGGATGCGGTCGAAGCAGGGATCGCCGGCCAGCGCGGCGGTCGGCACGGCCTCGGGGCAGGATCCGGCGAGCCGCCCGATCTGCTCGGGATGGGAGAACACCATGGCATCCGCGATCGGGACGCCTCCGTCGGAGAGGATCCACTCGGGCCCGAGCCCGAACAC
>NZ_JBFBOC010000009.1:95288-257826 GCF_040685975.1 Kitasatospora sp. NPDC086791
GGCGTCCGGCGTCCGGCGTCCGGCGTCCGGCGTCCGGCGTCCGGCGTCCGGCGTCCGGCGTCCGGCGTCCGGCGTCCGGCGTCCGGCGTCCGGCGTCCGGCGCGGCCAGCTTCTTATTGTATCCAACGCCGTGCGAGAGGACTGCCAACTTGCCTTTGATGTCGGCGAGTTGGCCGCCGAAGCTGGCCGATACGGCCAGGTCCACGGGGATCGTGAGGGCCTGCTCCCAGGGCAGGACCGGAACGCCCGTCGAAGCGAGCAGTTCCTCCACGCCCGACTGGAAGGGCGACGATCCGGTGCAGGTGGCCAGCAGCTGGATCCGCAGATCGTCCCGGAACAGCGGGAGCACATCGAGCAGCCGCGTCGCGGCGGTCACGTTGTGGACGACCAGCAGGACCCGCCGGCACCGGCCGCGGGTGGCCCAGCGGCCCGCGTCGGACCCCACTGGTACCCGAACCCAGTGCTTCAGGTCCTCGACCACGTCGCAATCCCAGCCCTTCCACGTCGAGGCCGCTGCCGCCACCGCTTCCGATCCCGAAGTCGGAACCGTCAACGTATCGCGTCGAGGTGGGCGGGCTCAGCCCTCCGGCCGGGCCGGCCGGACGTCCGGAAGGGGAGCGGGTCGGAGGAACGGCTGCGGCGCCGCACGGCGGAGCGGCGGAGTCGGAGACCGCTCCGCAGCTCCGCCACCCCGCCGCGCCCGGACTCAGCGGCCGTCGGCGGGCACGGTGCCCAGCCGGCCGGCCTGGAAGTCCTCCATGGCCTGCTGGAGTTCGCGGTGGCTGTTCATCACGAACGGCCCGTACCAGGCGACCGGTTCGCGGATCGGGAGGCCGCCGAGCAGCACGACCTCGAAGGTGGCGTTCCGGGAGTCCTGGCTCTCGTCGGCGCGGATGGTGATCGAGTCGCCGTCGCCGAACAGGACCGCCTGGCCCATGGCGAACGGGCGCCGGTCCTGGCCGGCCGAGCCCTTGCCCGCCAGACCGTAGGCGAGAGCGTTGAAGTCGGCGCGCCAGGGAAGGGTGATTTGGGCGCCGGGGCTGACCGAGGCGTGGATCATGGTGATCGGGGTGTGGGTGGCCCCGGGGCCCTGGTGGCCGTCCAGTTCGCCGGCGATCACCCGCAGCAGGGCGCCGCCGTCCTCGGTGCTGAGCAGCTTGACGCTGCCGCCGCGGATGTCCTGGTACTTCGGGGCGATCATCTTGTCCGAGGCGGGCAGGTTCACCCACAGCTGGAGGCCGTGGAACAGGCCGCCGGACATCACCAGCGACTCCGGCGGGGTCTCGATGTGCAGCAGGCCGGAGCCGGCCGTCATCCACTGGGTGTCGCCGTCGGTGATGACGCCGCCGCCGCCGTGCGAGTCCTGGTGCACGAAGGTGCCGTCGATGATGTAGGTGACGGTCTCGAAGCCGCGGTGCGGGTGCCAAGGGGTCCCCTTGGGCTCGCCGGCCGCGTAGTCCACCTCGCCCATCTGGTCCATCATGATGAACGGGTCGAGGTACTTGGTGTCGATCTTGGCGAAGGCGCGGCGGACGGGGAAGCCCTCGCCCTCGTAGCCCTCGGGGGCGGTGACCACGGTCCGGACCGGCCGGGCGTTCGTGACGGCGGCGTCCGGCGTGGTGACGCGCGGGAGGGTCAGCGGGTTGTCGACGGTCACGGCGGGCATGTCGGCCTCCTTCGAGGGGGGTTCTTCGGCCTACGTGCACGAGGTTAGTTCAATCCTCAACAACAAGCAAGTTGAAAGTTGAACTATGTAGTGAGGAGGGGCCGCCGGGCTCCTTCCTCCCCAGGATGGGGCAGGCGGGGGTCCTCCGCACCGCGGCGCGGCCGACCGGCTGTCCGTCGGTCGTCCGTCGGCCGCGCCGGGGGCGGCTCGCCGGCCGTTCGTCAGCCGTACATGCGGCGCATGGTGAAGTCGACCATCTGCTCGACGGCCTTGGCGTCGAACACCATCCGGTGCTCGCCCTCCATGTCCAGCGCGAAGCCGTAGCCGGTCGGCAGCAGGTCCAGGACCTCGGCGCCGGTGACGGTGAAGTGCTTGGAGTCCTTGCCGGCGTAGCGGCGCAGCTCCTTCAGCGAGCTGAACATCGGGATCACCGGCGTCGGGGTGTTGTGCAGCGCGAGGAAGCCGGGGCGGTCGCCGCGCGGGCAGTGCACCTTCGAGGTGATGAAGATGGCCTGGAAGTCCTCGACCGCCATCGAGCCGGTGGTGAACGCCCGGACGGCGTCCGCCAGCGAGGGCGGGGAGGGCTCGGGGTAGAGCGACTGCTGGTTCGCCTGTGACTGCGCCCCGTAGGCGTCCGGTCCGGGCATGCCGTTCATGCCCGGCTGCGGTCCCGCCTGCTGCTGGTAGGGGTCACCCGGGTATGCGTTCTGGTCATATCCGTACACACGGACAGGCTAGCGGGAGCGCACCCGCCCGCGCTGGCGTCGATCCTGACAAAGGAGTGGTTGCCCGGACTGTGGGACGTGACCACGTTCATAGCGGATTCACTGTCGAGGGCTTGCCCAAGTTACCGCTGGGTAGCATCATGATGCCTACTGGTGGGTACGGGACGCCGGACCGCGGCGGTCTCCCGGAAGCGACGAACCGGAGAAAACGGCCATGGGGCACTACAAGTCCAACCTGCGTGACGTGGAGTTCAACCTCTTCGAGGTGTTCGGCCGCGAGCAGGTCTACGGCACCGGACCCTTCGCGGACATGGACGTCGAGACCGCGAAGAACATCCTGAGCGAGATCGCGCGCCTGGCCGAGAACGACCTCGCCGCGTCCTTCGCGGACACCGACCGCAACCCGCCGGTCTTCGACCCCGAGACCAACACCGCGCCGATCCCGGCCACCTTCAAGAAGAGCTACCAGACCTTCATGGACGCCGAGTGGTGGCGCCTGGGCATCCCGGAGTCGATCGGCGGCCAGGTCACCCCGAACTCGCTGATCTGGGCCTTCGCCGAGCAGATCCTGGGCTCGAACCCGGCCATCTGGATGTACTCCTCCGGCCCGGCCTTCGCCGGCGTCATCGCCGAGGAGGGCACCGAGGCGCAGCTGGAGGTCGCCAAGCGGATGACCGACCGCCTGTGGGGCTCCACCATGGTCCTCACCGAGCCCGACGCGGGCTCCGACGTGGGCGCCGGCCGCACCAAGGCGATCCGGCAGGAGGACGGCTCCTGGCACATCGAGGGCGTGAAGCGCTTCATCACCTCGGGCGAGCACGACATGTCCGAGAACATCATCCACATGGTGCTGGCCCGCCCCGAGGGCGGCAAGCCGGGCACCAAGGGCCTGGGCCTCTTCATCGTCCCGAAGTTCGACTTCGACTGGGAGACCGGCGAGCTCGGCGAGCGCAACGGCGTCTACGCCACCAACGTCGAGCACAAGATGGGCCTCAAGGCCTCGAACACCTGCGAGATGACCTTCGGTGCCAAGCACCCGGCCAAGGGCTGGCTGCTCGGCGAGAAGGTCGACGGCATCCGCCAGATGTTCAAGATCATCGAGTTCGCCCGCATGATGGTCGGCACGAAGGCCATCGCCACCCTCTCCACCGGCTACCTGAACGCGCTGGAGTACGCCAAGGAGCGCGTGCAGGGCGCCGACATCTCGCAGTTCCTGGACAAGACCGCCCCGCGCGTCACCATCACCCACCACCCGGACGTGCGCCGCTCGCTGCTGACCCAGAAGGCCTACGCCGAGGGCATGCGCGCGCTGGTCCTGTTCACCGCGTCCACCCAGGACGACATGATGGCGGCCAAGCTGCGCGGCGAGCACGACGAGGCCGCCGAGCGCCTGAACGACCTGCTGCTGCCGATCGTGAAGGGCTACGGCTCGGAGAAGTCCTACGAGCAGCTCGCCCAGTCCCTGCAGACCTTCGGTGGCTCCGGCTACCTGCAGGAGTACCCGATCGAGCAGTACATCCGCGACGCCAAGATCGACACCCTGTACGAGGGCACCACCGCGATCCAGGGCCAGGACTTCTTCTTCCGCAAGATCGTCAAGGACGGCGGCCAGGCGCTCACCGCGCTGTCCGAGCAGATCCAGAAGTTCCTCGGCTCGGCCGCCGGCGGCGACGCCCTCGCCGCCGAGCGCGAGCTGCTGGCCAAGGCCGCGGGCGACCTGGAGGCCATCGTCGGCAAGCTGCTGGCCGACCTGACCTCGGTCGAGCAGGACGTCAAGAACATGTACAAGGTGGGCCTCAACACCACCCGCCTGCTGATGGTCTCCGGCGACGTCGTGGTCGGCTGGCTGCTGCTGCGTCAGGCCGCGGTGGCCCTGGCCAAGCTGGAGGCCGGCGCCTCGGAGAAGGACGTCCCCTTCTACCAGGGCAAGGTCGCGGCGGCCCGCTTCTTCGCCAAGAACGTCCTGCCGACCGTCGCGCCGCAGCGCCTGATCGCCGAGGGCATCGACAACGAGATCATGGAGCTGGCGGAGGAGGCCTTCTGAGGCCCGTAGTCCTTCCGACTGCCTGACACACCCTCACACCGAAGGGCCCGGCTGCCACCGGGCCCTTCGGTGTTCCGTGCGTGGCCCGTTCCGTCCGTGTGCGGTCCGTTCCGGGCTCCGTCCGTTCCCGTCCTTGCGTGGCCCGTTCCGTCCGGGCGCGGTCCGTTCCGGGCTCCGCCCGTCCTGCCGTCGGACGTCCCGTGATCGGCCGGTATCTCGGGTCGTTCACGGTCGTGTCCGGGTCCAGAGGTTCCGAATGCCCTGTCCGTGTACGGGCATATGCTCAAGGTGCGAAGCCGACTCCCCATCCGGCTTCGGCCCTCCCTCGACCCAGGAGCAGTATGTCGACCGCCGCCCGCCAGGCATTCTTCGACCGGACGCACAGCGACGACCTGATCGCGTTCCTCGGCACGTCGCCGTCCCCGTACCACGCGGTCGCGAGCGCCGCGGAGCGGCTGGAGAAGGCGGGCTTCCGGCAGGTCGCCGAGACGGACGCCTGGGACGGCGCCGCCGGCGGGCGCTACCTGATCCGCGGCGGCGCGCTGATCGCCTGGTACCTGCCGGAGGGGGCGGGCCCCGAGACCCCGTTCCGGATCGTCGGCACCCACACCGACTCGCCCAACCTGCGGGTCAAGCCGCTGCCGGACACCGGCTCGGCCGGCTGGCGCCAGGTCGCGGTGGAGATCTACGGCGGCGTCCCGCTGAACACCTGGCTGGACCGGGACCTCGGCCTCTCCGGCAGACTCGCGCTGAAGGACGGTACCGCGCGGCTCGTCCAGTTGGACGAGCCGCTGTTGCGCGTGCCCCAGCTCGCCATCCACCTGGACCGCCAGGTCAACGAGGGCATGAAGCTCGACAAGCAGCGCCACCTCACCCCGATCTGGGGCCTCGGCCCGGTCGACGAGGGCTCGCTGATCTCCTACGTCGCCGAGCGGGCCGGCCTGGCCGCCGACGACGTGGCCGGCTGGGACCTGATGACGCACGACGTCCAGCCCGCCTCCTACCTGGGCCGGGACCGCGAGCTGCTGGCCGGCCCGCGCCTGGACAACCTGCTCTCGGTGCACGCGGCCACCGCCGCGCTCGCCGCCGTCGCCACGGCCGACGGCGCCGCCGAGCTGCCGTACATCCCGGTGATGGCCGCCTTCGACCACGAGGAGACCGGCAGCGAGTCCGACACCGGTGCGCAGAGCCCGCTGCTCGGCAACGTCCTGGACCGTTCGATCCACTCGCGCGGCGGCAACCCCGAGGACCGCGCCCGGGCGCTCGCCGGCACCGTCTGCCTCTCCTCGGACATGGGCCACGCCGTCCACCCGAACTACAGCGAGCGGCACGAGCCGGGCCACCACCCGATGCCGAACGGCGGGCCGATCCTCAAGGTCAACGTCAACAACCGCTACGCGACCGACGGCGTCGGCCGGGCGGTGTTCGCGGCCGCCTGCGAGAAGGCGGGGGTGCCGTGGCAGACCTTCGTCTCCAACAACGCGATGCCCTGCGGGACGACGATCGGCCCGATCACGGCGGCGCGCCTCGGCATCAAGACGGTGGACTGCGGTATCGCGGCGCTCTCCATGCACTCGGCGCGCGAGCTGTGCGGCGCGGAGGACCCGTACCTGCTGGCGAGCGCGATCAAGGCCTTCCTGGAGGGCTGAGCCCCTTCCGGTGCGACCGGGCGGCCCTCCGTTACAACGGGGCCCGGCGGACGACCGATCGTCCGCCGGGCCCCGTCGTCCTCGCGGGCTACTCCATCCCGGCCAGGACCAGCGGGAGGCGGCGGGCGCCGTCGGTGACCAGCTTCACCGGCACGCCCCAGTCCTGCTGGTGCACGTGGCACGCCGGGTACTCGATCTCCGGGTCGTCGTCGCAGGAGGCGGCCATCGCCGAGACGTGCAGCACGCCCTCGGCGACCTCGTCGGAGAGCACCAGCTCGCGGGAGAGGTCGCTGTCCGCGCCCGCGCCGGAGACCAGCAGCTCGGGCGGGGTCGAGCTGACCAGCAGCCGGGTGGACGGGCCGTAGCGCTCGTCCAGCTTCTGACCGCTCGGCGCCGAGAAGACCACGTCCAGCCGGAAGGCGCCCGGCGCGACCTCGGTGGCCGCGCGCTGGGTGCGGTGCGCCACCGACTCCACCCGCACCGCCTCCTCCGGCAGCCGCAGCCTGGTCAGCCGGTGCCGGGCCGACTCGACCACCACGATGTCGCCGTCCACCAGCACCGCGCCGGAGGGCTCGCGCAGGTCGGTGGCCAGCGTGCTGACCTCGCCGGTCGCCGGGTCGTAGCGGCGCAGCGCGTGGTTGTAGGTGTCGCTGACGGCCACCGAGCCGTCCGGCAGCACGGTGACGCCCAGCGGGTGCTGGAGCAGGGCCTGGTCGGCCGCGCCGTCGCGGTGGCCGAAGTCGAACAGGCCGGTGCCGACGGCGGTTTCGACCGTCCCTGTTTCACGTGAAACCCAACGCAGCGCGGAGGTCTCGGAGTCGGCGACCCAGAGCTTCCCGCCGTCCGCGGAGACCGCGAGACCGGACGGCTGGGCGAACCAGGCCTCGGCGGCGGGGCCGTCCACCAGACCCTCGTTGGTGGTGCCGGCCGCGACCCCGACCGTGCCGGCCGCCGGGTCGTAGGCCCACAGCTGGTGCACGCCCGCCATCGCGATCCACACCCGGCCGTCGAACCAGGCGACGTCCCACGGCGAGGACAGGTCCACCTCGCGGGCCGGGCCCTCGGTCGCCGAACCCTGCCACCACTGCCGGCCGGTGCCGGCCAGCGTGGTCACACTGCCGTCGGCCAGCCGCAGGCCGCGCAGGGCGTGGTTGACGGTGTCGGCGACGACCACGTCGTACGCCGAGCCCTCCGGCAGCAGCGCGAGGCCCTGCGGCTCGCTGAACCGGGGGCTGGTGCCGTCCACCAGGCCGCGCTGCCCGTCGCCGATCCGGCGCACCACCGTCTCGCCGTCCTCGGCCAGCTCGACCAGCGAGTGGTGGCCGGAGTCGGCGACCAGGAAGTGCCCGTTCGGCAGCCGGACCGCCTTGCCGGGGAACTTGAGGTCCCCCGCGGTCGGCTCCGGCGCCACGTACGGTCCGTCGCCGCGGCGCAGCGTGCCCTTCGCGGCGTGCTCGGCCTCCAGCTCCTCGACCAGCCGCGCGATCGCGTGGGCGTGCCCCTCACCGGCGTGCTGGGCGACCACGTAGCCCTCCGGGTCGATCACCACCAGCGTCGGCCAGGCCCGGACGGCGTACTGCTTCCAGGTGTCCAGCGCCGGGTCGTCCAGCACCGGGTGGTGCACCTCGTACCGGGCGACGGCGTCCACCACGGCCTGGTGGTCGGCCTCGTGCACGAACTTCGGCGAGTGCACCCCGACGATCACCACGGTGTCGCGGTGCTTCTCCTCCAGCTCCCGCAGCTCGTCCAGGACGTGCAGACAGTTGATGCAGCAGAAGGTCCAGAAGTCTAGTACGACACACTTACCTCGCAGGTCGGCAAGCTTGAGTTCCTTGCCGCCTGTGTTGAGCCATCCGCCGGCGCCGACCAGTTCGGGGGCGCGGACACGTGCACGAGAAGCCATGCCCCAATCAAACCCGATACGCGTGAGAACCATTCCGGCTCGGTGTGGGTGCCAGCAGCCGGAACCAGGACGGAGCTCGCGCGAGCCTCGTCGAGGAGCCTCCTGGCGGGCATGGCACAACTACGATGCTGCACGTTCTGTACCCATGGGCCCCGCGTATGCGCGACCATGGCTTCAGACTGGCGGTAGAGCCAGGGAGCGGATGAGGGGGCAGACGTGAGCAGTGGACTTGATGACCGTCCGAGTGCCACGATGTTCACCGTGGAGCGGCTGGTCGCTATGGCACGCTCTGGGGAGATTCGCATCCCCCATTTCCAGAGGGACTTTCGCTGGCAGCGTCAAGACGTCGTGAGGCTCTTTGACAGCATTGTCCGTGGGTACCCCGTTGGATCCCTTCTTCTCTGGCGTCGTCCTGCCCCCAAGCAGCTCATCCAGCTCGGATCTTTGGATCTTGAGGCTCCCGCCGTCGAAGTTGCCAGATGGGTGGTCGACGGGCAACAGCGAATTAAGAGTCTCGCGAGCGCATTGATCCCGGAGGCAAGCCGTGACCCGCGGTTTGCTTTGGCATATAACCTTAAGGATTCTGAGTTCGTCGCGCGGCCCGCTATAGATGAGCCGACAACTATTCCTCTTCCCGTAATTTTCAATCTCACGCAGATCCTGCAATGGTTCCAGAAATATCCGGAAGCGCTGGAATATGTCGATCAAGCCAACGAGATCACCCAGACTCTTCGGCAGTTCCAGATCCCGGCCTATGAGGTCACGCAGAATGACGTAAAAGTTCTGCAGGACATCTTTGACCGCATGAACAACTACGGCAAGCGCCTGAGTCGTGCCGAAATCTTCTCGGCGCTATTTGCAGATGATGAAGCCGTAACCGATCGCCTCACGTTCGACAAAATTGCTGAACATCTTGACGAGGACCTCGGGTTCGGGACGGTTGACAATGACACAATCCTGAGTTCCATGCTTGCCCGCCGCGGACCTGATGTGCGACGTGAGATTCGCAACGAGTTTGCAGATGATCGCCCAGATTCGCAAAGTAACCAGCCCGGGCGCGCGATCATCGATTTTCCCGATGAGGATCGCGATACCGCCTACCGGCATGGAGAAGTTGCGATGCGTCGCGCAATCGCATTTCTCCAGGAGGAAGCTGGCGTACCGCATGTCAGCGTGCTTCCGTATCGATATTTGCTGGTCGTCCTCACTCGCCTTTTTGCGCATCACCCGAGCCCGGACGCCAGGAGCATTCGCCTGCTGCGGAGGTGGTTCTGGCGTGCAGCAGTGGTAGGGCCAGAGGTTTTCAAGGGCAGCACCACGGGAGCAGTGCGGTTTCTCGTATTTGCGATCAAACCTGATGATCTCTCCGGATCGATCCAGGAGTTGCTGAAGCTTGTCTCCTATCCTGATATCCCCATTCCGGACATCAGGCGCTTTCGAAGTAATGAAGCGGCAACGAAGATCGTCCTATGCTCCTGGTGGGCCGGAATTCCCCGTTCGCTTGACGATGGCAATCCGTTTGACCGTGACGACCTCTCTGCGGCACTGCTAGACCGCTTGACTGCCCTTGATGCTGTTAAGTACATCGTGCCGCGCCAGTCAGTTCCGTCGGAATATCGATTGTGGGCCGCGAATCGGGCCCTCGTGCCACTGGTTGAAGGGAATGGGGCGACAATCGAGTCGCTGGCGACAAGGCGTCCGCTTCGACTTTCTGAGCGAGTTTGGCAGGCCGCGTTGGCATCGCACAGCATCTCGCCGGAGATGGTGTCCCTCTTGGCGGAGGGGAAGGTAGTGGATTTCTTGATGGCTCGCCAGTCTGCTCTTCAGCAGCAGCTATCGGCATTTCTCGGAAAAATGTGCGAGTGGAACTTTGAGAACACGCCGGCCCTCGCGGACCTGTTGCTAGAAGACTTGGAAGACGAGTAGCCATGCGCGAGGCCCAGTACTCGGTCTGGTTGCGGAATCGCCACGTCGGTATCCTGCACCAGAGGGGAGATCACACGCGACTAGCTTTTGATGTGGCCTATCAGGAGGATCCTAATAGGCCCGTCCTTGGGCTTCATTTTGAAGAGACGCTTCTATCTCCGCAGGCGTCCGCGCTGCGCCTTCCTCCCTGGTTCTCTAACCTATTGCCCGAAGGTAGAATTCGTGATTGGGTCGCAGAGGACAGAGGGGTCTCTGTAGATCGCGAAATGGAACTTCTGGCCCACATGGGGCATGATCTTCCGGGCGCAGTACGGATCCTTCCTGCTGGTGTTCCGGCCGACGGCGCGGACTGGGAGGTTGCGGCTCCAGTGCATGACTCTGCAGGCCCTGAGACTGGGCATCCTGGATGGCGAATCTCGCTGGCCGGCGTTCAACTGAAATTTGCAGTGATTTCTAAGCAGGATCGATTTACGGTTCCAGGATATGGTGAAGGAAGCGATTGGATCGTCAAGCTTCCGGACCGCCAGTTCACCCGTCTTCCCGAAAATGAATTCGCAATGATGTCCCTCGCCAAGGCTGCAGGGATTGACGTGCCGGATATCAAACTAGTCCATCGCGACGATCTCGACGGCTTGCCCCGCCATGTGTGGCCGGGGAGCGAGGAGTTCGCCTACGCGGTCAAGCGATTTGACCGAGGCCCCAAGCGCGAGACGATTCACATCGAGGATCTGGCTCAGGTTAGGAATTTCTATCCAGATGACAAGTATAGAGGGAACTTTGAATCGATTGCATCGCTGATTTATCGCGGTCGGGATTCCGAATCCCTGCTAGAATTTGTGCGCCGCCTGACTTTCGTGATCCTGGTCGGCAATGGCGATGCGCACCTGAAGAATTGGTCCCTTATCTATCGCGACCCGCGTATCCCGACGCTGGCTCCAGCATATGATCTAGTTTCGACTGCTATCTATCGAGTCGGTGACGGGCCAGAGGACTTGGGTCTGAAATTCGGGGGAACCAAAGCATTTGAGCGGGTGACTTATGCTACATTTCGGCGTCTCGAGGAGCGCTTGGGTGCTGTAGGAGCCGACCTTGCGGGTGAGGCCGAGCGGACTGTTGAGCGTCTGAAATCTGCATGGGATGAAAATGAAGATCTGCTCAGCAGGACTCCCGAGCTGAGTAGAAATGTCAATGAAATTCGAAATATGCGTGGTGCGTCGCTTGCGCGGCTCAGGTAGCGTTGAATGTGCTATCCAATTGTGCTAGTCGGTCCGAGATGAGGGACGCACATGCGGAAGCCGTGCCCCGATAGAGCTATTGGCATCGATGGGTAACTGCGTTCCTAAAGCAGGATGATGTCACCTAGAAATGCCCGGCCCCAGCACGGAAGAACCACGCTCCCAGAGTTCTTCGGCATGTGCCGCAAACCGGTCGAACATCCCTCCGTCCTGCTGTCGGCGGAGGTGCATCATTGGTGAATCGTGTCCGACGAACCGGGCCAGGTGAGGCGTCACAAGGGCTTGTGAGTCGAACCGGAACACGGACAGGCCGACATGGTTGGTCGCGTCGTCATCGGCGCTGTAACGGGCTTCCACGCCCTCTACGTCGTGCAACTTTGCCAGGTTCTCCTGGGTGATCCGGATACGGGTCGAGACGGTCAGGGCGACGTCCTCGACCCGTTCCCTCTGCGCTGTGGTCTCGCCGTTCGGATCGCCCAGAAGGAACCGCACTCGACAGCCGGCCTTGGCCTTGGCACGGAGCGTGCTCAGAAAGTTGGGCTGCTCCAGCCAGAGGAAGTAGTTCGTGAAGCCGGCGAAGAACAGATCATCCCTGGAGTCACTGATCAACTGCCCCCACGCTGCCGATGTGCAGGCGGAGCGGTAGGGGTAGACAGCGACGATCTCCCGGTCAGGGCCGGTCTTCAGGGTCGTCCGTACGATGTTCGGCCACAGCATCGCTTCACTCACCCCTAGCGCTTCGCTCGCGTCGACTCTATTCCGAGCGTGAGGGACCAACGCCTCATCCGTCAGCCATCGTTCCACCGTCTTAGGTGTCACCCCCACGCGGGTGGCCAACTGTCGGACGCTCACCCGGGCGTCCCCCATAGCGCGGTGAAGGGCAGTGTTCAAGAGACTCCCCCGAGACATTTGGGCGTTCTCAGACGCTACCGCCGAGCCGGGCCGGATGTCCCCACTTTGGCCACTGTTCTCGCCCGAACGGGCCGCTACACCAGTGGGGGACAGACCCGGACAGTGAGTGGAGCCAACATGTCAGCCGAGATGCGGGCCGAGATCTGCCACAGAGTTGTGCCCATGCCCCCGCAGCGTGGAGTCCTCGTCGATGTCTGGGGCGTCGCCGACGGCGATGATCCTGGCCACACCGTGACCGGGCCCGAGGGTGAGCCGGTGATCTTCTACAGCTTCACCGACGCGTCACGATGGGTGGCTGACCGTGGCTGAGCAGTGGGAACCGCAGGCAGGGCAGACGGCCTACGACCGGCGTTCGGGCCAGGCGGTCAGGGTTATGTCGGTGCACACCTTCGGGGTGTTCGTCCGGCCTATCAAGGGCGGCCGGGAGACGATCACGAAGCTGCGCGACCTGATCCCGCCGGATGACCAGCCGGGCGGATTCAACTCCTGGCAGGCAAACCGGGGTTGAGCCCAGCGCGTCAACGAGAAAGGGCACCCTCCTTGGGTGCCCTCTCGCCTGCTGCTCTGCTGCTCCCTACTCGGTGCCGAGTGCCCGATACAGGGTCGCCCGGCTGACTCCCAGCGCCTTGGCGATCACGGTCACGCTCTCACCCTTCGCCCGGCGGGCATGAGCGGCAGCGAGCTTGTCAGCGTCCAGGACATTCGGTCGTCCGCCTGTCCGTCCCTGTGCCCTGGCGGCCTCCAAGCCGGCACGGGTGCGATCCTTGATCAGGCTGCGCTCAAACTCTGCCATCGCGCCGACCACTTGGAGCATGAGGCGGCCGTCCGGGCTGTTCGGGTCGATGCTGGCGAGTGCCCCCGTCAGGACCTTGAAGCCGATCCCCCGCGCCGACAGTGCGTCCACCATGGTCACCAGGTCGATCAGCGACCGAGCGAAGCGGTCCAGCTTCCACACGCAGAGCGTGTCGCCAGGGCGCAGGTAGTCCAGGGCGGCGGCAAGCTCCGGGCGGTCAGTGTTCTTCCCGCTGGCCTTGTCCGTGAAGATCCGGGCGCAGCCCGCTGCGGAGAGCGCGTCGTGTTGAAGCTGTGCCTCCTGGTCGTCGGTGGAGACTCGGGCGTAGCCGATCAGGTGTCCAGTGTTCGTCGCCATGCCCCAAAAGTCTCATAACCCGTCTCATAACATCAAGGGCTTTCGATAGGTTTTGAGACGGGTTATGAACGCTCGATCGACCCCAGGCGGGCTGTTCGCAGGTCGTCGCACAAACCATCGTTTCTGAGACGGCCCGCAAGGGTGACTCAACGTCACGAACGAGCGCCGAGGCCTCCTGCGCCGAGGAGCCGAGGTCGAGCACACAACCCCAGGCCCGTACGAACCGAGCAGCCCAGCACCTCAGCGGTCGGCGAGTCGTGCGCCCGGGGTTACCCCCGCCCTCCCTCTCCTCGCCCCAGAGGTCCAAAGTGCCGTACTGAGCCTTATTTTCTAAACTCTCTAACGCGAGTAGAAGTAAGTAGGAAAAGGGGGGTAGTTCCGGCGCTTTCGCCCCGATCCTGCACTGAGGGTGATGCGCGGCCGAGGATGGCGACGCTCGGTGACGACGGCTGAGGGAGGTGCCCCTCCGCGCAAACAGTCTGATCAGCCATGCGAGAGATATCGCTCCCTGCCGCGCTGGCACGGGAGCGGCAGGGGGGTACCCGCCTGGTCGGCGGCCGGAGGCAGGACGCCACGGGTGACGTGGTGACGAAATGACGACCAGTTCTGGTTTCTCTATGACACACGTGGTCTAGAGAAAACCTGAATCACCCGTCATTCCGTCACCACGTCACCGTCGCCGGCCGACCGCGAATGCCCACACGGCCGCCAGCAGGCACGAAGAAGCCCCACCCGACCACCAGGGACCGGGCGGGGCCGAGAGGGCCGCATAGAGCGGCTACTCCGTGATCGCAGCCCACTTGATGCGGACGCGCTGCTCCGGGACGAAGCGCTTGCCGCGTTCGCCCTTGGTGATGAACACGCCGTCGATGGCCAGAGACAGGCGGTCCCGCTTCTGGTCCTGTGTCGAAGCCCCCCAAGCGGGGTGCAGCATCTCGCTGTCCAACAGCGGAGTGATGTCGACGGCGGGGAGCGGGATGTTGGCGAGGTCGGCGTGTAGCCCGTCGATGCGGCTCTGGAGTCGTGTGGCGAGGCGATCGTAGCGGTCGAGTGCGCCGGGGCGGTCGAACTCGCCACGGACGTAGCGCGCGTCCTCCAGGTCGGTCAACCGGGCCTCCTGGTCAGTGATTTCGGAGGCAATCGCATCCCGCTTGGCGAAGGTTTCGGGATCGGTCCGCTTCATCCACCGGTCAGCGATCGCCACCAGCAAAGGGTCATCCACCTCCAGCGCGGGGAGCAGCGAGAGGAACCGCTCGGACACGTAGGCGTCCACCCGGTCGGCCATGGCGCTGGCGCCGGGGCACTGGTTGCCCGCCCGGCGGGCCATGCACTGGTAGCTGTTGCCGACCTTGTGCATTCGGCGTCCGCATCCCGGCACGTCACAGAACACCAGGCTGGTGAGCAGCGCGGTGCCGTTCGGCTTCGGCATCCGCTTGCCCGCGTGGACGCGGGTCCTGGATTCGAGCTGCCGGATGATCTGCTCGCGCTCGCCGACCGTGATGATCCCTTCGCCGATGCTGACCGTGTCCAGCGTCTCGGGGTCTCGGTAGGGGAACACACGGCTCGTGAACTTTCGGCTGCCGTCCTCGGCTTCGATGGTCTCGGTCTCCGGCATGAGACCGGCGAAGGCGGGCGACTTGACCAGGTTCATGATGCTCGCGGCGTTCCACTGGCCACCGCGAGCCGAGGGGATGTCGTACTCGTTGAGCAGCCGGGCGATCTGCACGAGGGACTTGCCGGCCAGTGCGTCATCCGCGATGAGGCGGGCGTAGACGGCCGTATCGGGGTCGTGCGTCAGCTTTTTCGTGGTCGGGTCGACCAGCAGCCCGTACGGAGGCTGTCCGCCGATCCACTGGCCCTGTCGGCGCAGGTGTCGCTTCGCGTGAGCCACGCGGGTGCCGAGGTTCTTCGACTCGGACCGGGCGAGTTCGGCGAGCATGGCGACGACCATGCGTGCCGAGTCGTTCGAGGTGTCGAGACCGTCCACGACGGACACCAGACGGCCGCCCGCCTTTTCGATGTCGTCCAGAACCTTGCCGACCTGGCCGATGCCCTTCCGGGAGAGCCGGTCCAGCTTCCACACGATCAGCGTCCCGACGACGCCCGCCGTGACGGAGGCAAGGGCGGAGTCGAAGCCCTTGCGCTCAACGTCCTTGAAGCCGGAGCGCCCCCGGTCGATGTGGACCTTGCGGACCGTGAGGCCGTTGCGTTCGGCCCATGCGCGGCAGTCGGCTTCCTGCCGTTCGATCGCCGTCTTGCCGTCCCGGTCCAAGGACAGCCGAAGGTACAGGTCACACAGGGTGTGGTGGTGCACGTACGCCCCCTCTGGAATTCCCTACATTGTGTAGGACTTCCAGAAGTCCAGGATGGTGATCTTGCCCCGGAAGTCGGCGAGGGTGAGGTCCTTGCCGCCGGTGTTCAGCCAACCGCCTGCCCCGACCAGCTCGGGGGCGCGTACACGTGCACGAGATGCCATGCCCCAATGAAACCGCACACCCGGTGCCCGCATTCCGGGCGTGCCGAGTTCAGGGTGTCGGGTTCAGGGGTTCCGGGAGGCGGTGGGTGGGTGGGGGAGGACGGTCTGCCAGCGGGTTTCGCCGTGGTGTCGGTGGGGGGTGGGGCGGAGGCCGAGGGTGGTGGCGATCCGGGCGGAGGCGTGGTGGGCGGGGTGGATGTGGGCGACGGCGGTGGTGGTGCCGGTGGCGGTGAGGTGGGCGAGCAGGGTGCGGGCGGCTTCGGTGGCCAGGCCGCGGTGCTGCCAGGTGGTGCCGACCACCCAGGCGAGTTCGGCCTCGTCGGGGCGGACGGTGGCCTGGACGTAGCCGGTGAGGGCACCGTCCGCGCGCAGCCGGAGGACCCAGTTGCCCCAGCGCTCGGCCGGGTCGGGGGAGCCGGCGGCGAGCCGGACGCAGCGGGCGCGCATCTCCTCCGGGGTGGCCGGGTGGCCGCCGGTGAAGGTGTGCAGGGCCGGGTCGGCGAGTGCGGCCGCCAGCTCCTCGGCGTGCTCGGGGGCGATCGGCAGCAGGTCTAGGCGCTCGCTGTGCAGCGGGGTGGCGGTGGGGTCGGGTCGCATGGCGGTATTGAACGCGAGCGGATGCCGCCGTGCGACGGGGTTTCCCACGGGTGCTTCGTGGCGGTGCTTTTCGACGGGCGGGGGCTCGGGGTCGAATGGGGTCGACGTCAACACGGAGGAGGTCCCGAGGTGCGGTATCTGGTCAGGGAGAAGCTGTTCGCGGTCGGCGACGACTACTGGATCGAGGACGACCGGGGCCACAAGGCGTACCTGGTGGACGGCAAGGTGCTGCGGCTGCGGCACACCTTCGAACTGCGGGACGCGCAGGACCGGTTGGTCGCGGTGGTGAAGGAGAAGATGCTCACCGTCCGCGACGCGATGAAGATCGAGGACGCCGACGGCGAGGTGATCGCGACCGTCCGGGAGAAGCTGTTCACCCCGTTCCGCGACAAGTACCTGGTGGACCTCGCCTCCGGCGGCGAGCTGAAGATCCACGGCAACCTGATCGACAAGGACTACCGGATCGAGAACGACCACGGCGACGAGCTGGCCCGGATCAGCCGCAAGTGGTTCCGGGTTCGGGACACCTACGGGGTGGAGATCGCCGACGGCGCGGACACCGGCCTGCTGCTGGCGATCGCGGCCTGCGTCGACCACCTGGCGCACGAGGAGGACTGACCGTCCCCGGTTCCCGGATCCCGGTCCGCCTCTCATGCGGGTGGGGTATCTTTTGCCAACCCTTGACCCGGCCGGGTCGAGGGGGCCCTGACCAGCCCGGTCGGGGACGTACGGCGAGAACGGACCGGGGGACTGGAACCACGATGAACGACATCCTGCACGGGCTCGGCGCGGCAGCGGCCTACGGCGCCCTCGGGGTGGTGCTGCTGCTGCTCGGCATCGGCTTGGTGGACCTGCTGACGCCCGGGCGGCTCGGCCACCAGATCTGGGTCGAGCGCAACCGCAACGCCGCCGTCCTGCTCAGCTCCGCGCTGCTCGGCATCGGCGGCATCGTCTTCACCGCGATCATGTACACCTACGCCGACTTCGGCAAGGGCCTGGTCTCCACGGCCTGTTACGGCCTGCTCGGGCTGCTGCTGATGGCCGTCGCGTTCTGGCTGGTGGACGTGCTGACGCCCGGCAAGCTCGGCGCGATCCTGGTCGAGTCGGAGCCGCACCCTGCGGTGTGGGTGTCGGCCAGCTGCAACGTCGCGGTGGCGGCGGTGGTGTCGGCCGCGATCGCGTAGCGGTCCGGAGGCAGTGGCGCTGCCGGGCTGCGGGTGGTGGGCGAGGTGTCGAACTGCTGCTCTCAGGACGCGAGTTGGGGGTGCGTCGGCGGCGGATCGGCGGCGGCGGGGGAGGGCCCGGCCGGGGGCGTCGACCTGCTGCGACGGTGAAGGCCGGCCGGTAACGTACCGGCATGGCAGACCTTGAAGAACGCGCCGACGTCGTCGCGTCCGGCTCACGGCGGTCCGGGGCCGGAGTGCTGGTCAGACCGCGTCGCGCCGATGACCTCCCCGACTGCGTCCGGGTGCTGGGTGTCGTCCACAGCGCCGACCACTACCCCGCCGACTGGCCCGACCACCCCGCCGCCTGGCTCACCCCGGACGGCCTGCTGGCCGCCTGGATCGCCGAGTCGGACGGCCGACCGGCCGGCCACGTCGGCCTCGCCCGCAGCGGCCCGGGCGACCTCGCCCCCGCCCTGTGGAGCCGCCGCACCGGCGGCCGCCCGGAGCTGACCGCCGTGATCGGCCGCCTCTACGTCGCCCCGGGGGCGCGCGGCCACCACCTCGGCGCCCGCCTGCTCGCCTGCGCCGTGACGCACGCGCGGGCGCTCGGCCTGCACCCCGTCCTCGACGTCCTGGCCACCGACACCGCGGCCGTCGCCCTCTACCGCCGCCTCGGCTGGACCCACCTTGGCAGCGGCGACCAGCAGTGGGCCTCCGGCCGTACGGTCACCGTCCACTGCTTCGCCGCCCCGAGGGGATAGCCCCGCCGGGCGCGCACACTCACCCCGGCGCGCACACTCACCCCGGCGCGCCCGCCCGGCCACTGCGGTCGGGCGGGCGCGGTGGCCAGGGGGGCCGGCGGCCTGCTCGCACCGGCGCCGGTTTGCTGGGGTGGCAACAAAGCTTGCCGCCGCGTAGAGGTCGGCCGCAGCCTGGCGGTGGAGGTGAGCGCCATGCGCGAGAGGACCGATACGACGATGACGAGGCCGGACGGGCGCTACGACGTGGTGGTGGTCGGGGCCGGCGCGGCGGGGCTGAACGCCGCGCTGGTGTTGGGCCGGGCCCGGCGCCGGGTCGCGGTGGTGGACGCCGGTGAGCCGCGCAACGCCCCCGCCGCCCACATGCACGGCTACCTGAGCCGGGACGGCATGCCGCCGGCGGCGCTGCTGGCGGTCGGCCGGGAGGAGGTCGCCCGGTACGGGGTCGACCTGATCGACGCCCGGGTCGAGCACGTCGAGCACGTCGAGCACGTCGAGCACGTCGAGCACGTCGAGCACGTCGAGCACGTCGAGCACGTCGAGCACGTCGAGACGGCGACGACCGCGACGGACGCGACGGACGCGACGGACGCGGAGCCCGCCGGGCCGCGCTTCGCGGTGCACCTGGCCGGCGGGCCGGTGCTGCCCGCGCGCCGGGTGGTCGTCGCCACCGGGCTGCGCGACGGGCTGCCGGAGCTGCCGGGCCTGGCCGAGCGGTGGGGCCGCGACGTGCTGCACTGCCCGTACTGCCACGGCTGGGAGGTCCGCGACCGTCCGCTCGGCGTGCTCGGCACCCACCCCATGGCCGTCGATCAGGCGCTGCTGCTGCGGCAGTGGTCGGCGGACGTCGTCCTGCTCGTGCACACCCTCCGCCTCACGGCCGTGCAGCGGGAACGGCTCGCCGCCCGCGGCGTGCGGGTGGTCGAGGGCCGGATCCTCCGGCTGGTGTCGGACGACGGGCGGCTGCGCGGTGTCGAGCTCGCCGACGGGCGGGTGGTGCCGCGGGAGGCGGTGTTCGTCTTCCCGCAGCCGGTGCCCCGGGACGCGCTGCTCTTCGGCCTCGACTGCGCACGGGACGACAACGGCTGGGTCACCACCGACCGGGCCGGCCGCACCAGCTTCCCCGGTGTCTGGGCGGTCGGCAACGTCACCGACCCCCGTGCCCAGGTGGTCACCGCCGCCGGGGCGGGCGCGGCGGCGGCCTTCGCGCTCGACCACGACCTCGCGGAGGAGGACCTCGGCCGGGCGGTCGCGGCCCACCGCGCGTCCGGCGCCGCGGTGCCCGCGTGAGCGGGGAAGCATTCGTCAACCGCGAACGGAGAGAACGGACATGACCTCGCACCAGCAATCCGACCAGCACGGGCACGGGCACGGCCACGCCCATGCCCACGGCCACGCCCACGGGTACGTGCCCGACCCCGACTTCGACTGGGACGCGCTCGCCGCGCACCTGGAACACGAGGCCGACCTGCGCGCCGCCGCCGTCACCGAGGCCACGCGGTGGCTGTCCGCCCTCTACGGCCACGGTCCGGAGCGGGCGGACGGCGTCCGCAGGGTCCTGGACATCGGCAGCGGTCCGGGGGTGATCGCCGGGCTGCTGGCGGACGCCTTCCCGGCGGCCGAGGTGGTGGCCGTCGACCAGTCGGCCGCCCTGCTGGAGCGCGCCCGGACCCGCTCCGGCGGCAGGCTCGCCACTCGGCAGGCCGACCTGCCCGCCGAGTTCGACAAGCTCGGCGAGGCCGACCTGATCTGGTCCGGCAACGCGATCCACCACCTGGGCGACCAGCAGGCGGCGCTCACCTCGCTCGCCGGGCTGCTGCGGCCGGGCGGCCTGCTCGCCGTCGCCGAACGCGGCCTGCCCGCGCGCTACCTGCCCCGTGACGTCGGCCTCGGCCGGCCCGGTCTCCAGTCCCGGCTGGACGCCGCCCACGAGGACGTCTTCAACGCCATGCGGGACGAACTGCCGGGCAGCACCGAGGAGATCGAGGACTGGCCGGCCATGCTGGAGCGCGCCGGCCTGACCCCGAGCGGCACCCGCACCTTCCTGATCGACCGTCCCGCCCCGCTCGACCGCCGCACCCGCGAGTACCTGCGCACCCAGCTCGCCCGGCTGCAGGACCGGCTCGCCGACAGCCTCTCGCCCGAGGACCGGACCACCCTGGAGGCCCTCCTCGACGAGGACGCCCCCACCGGCATCCTCCACCGCCCGGACGCCTTCTACCTCTCCGCCATGACCGTCCACACGGCCCGCAAGACCTGAGCGCAGCGAACGGGAACCGGACGGAACCGCACGGAACCGCACGGAACCCCGGGCGCGGACAGGGCGCAGTCAGGGGCGCCGTCAGGTGCACGGACGGGGTCCGGGCCGGCGTCCCCGGGATACCGTCGGGGCATGACAGCGAGCGAGCAGCGCTTCGTCGTGGTGACCACCACCCACGAGAGCGAGGAGCAGGCCCGGGCCCTGGCGTCCGCCGTGGTGCGGGAGCGGCTGGCGGCCTGCGCCCAGGTGTACCCGGTGCGGTCGGTGTACTGGTGGGAGGGCGAGGTGCAGGACGCCGAGGAGTGGCGGATCGACCTCAAGACCCGGGCCGAACTCGCCGACCGGCTGGGCGCGTTCGTCGCCGAACGGCACTCGTACCGGACCCCCGAGGTGATCGCCGTGCCGGTGGTGGCCGGCAGTCCCGGTTACCTGGACTGGGTGGCGGGGGAGACGGCCCGGTAGCAGTGGGCGCGGGGCGGAGGATCGCCTCCGGCCCCGCCCAGTGCGCCGGCCTCAGCCCGCCGAGCCGCCGAAGCGGGTCGTCCAGGCCGCCAGGTCCTCGTCCGTGATCTTGGCGAACAGCACCGGCGGCACCGTGAACGCCGTTCCGGCCGGGACCAGGTCCAGCGCCCGCGCCTCCTCCGGGCCCACCCAGCGGCGGGTGGCGGCCGGCGAGTCCGCGGGCAGGGCGAAGGCCCCGCGCATCGCCGCCGCGGCGGCCGGGATGAACGGCTCGGACACCACCGCGTACAGGTGGATCAGGTTCATCGCCGTGCGCAGGGTGAGCGCCGCCGCCTCCGGGTCGGTCTTCACCTGCAGCCAGGGCGCCTTCTCGTCCAGGTAGGCGTTGCCCGCGCTCCACAGCGCGCGCAGGGCCTGCGCCGCCTTGCGGAAGTTGAGCGCCTCCAGCTGGGTCTCGTACTCGGCGAGCAGCCCGGCGACCTGCTCGCCGAGGCGCTGCTCGGCCCCGCCGGCCGGGTGGCCGGCCGGGACGTCGTCGCCGAAGCGCTTGCGGCTGAAGGACAGCACCCGGTTGACGAAGTTGCCGAGGGTGTCGGCGAGGTCCTTGTTGACCACCGAGGCGAAGAGGTCCCAGGTGAAGCTGGAGTCGTCCGACTCGGGCGCGTGCGCCATCAGGAAGTAGCGCCAGTAGTCGGCCGGCAGCAGTTCCAGGGCGACATCGGTGAAGACGCCGCGCTTCTGGCTGGTGGAGAACTTCCCGCCGTAGTACGTCAGCCAGTTGAAGGCCTTGACGTAGTCGACCTTCTTCCACGGGCGGCGCGAGCCGAGGATCGTCGCCGGGAACATCACGGTGTGGAACGGGACGTTGTCCTTGGCCATGAACTCGGTGTAGCGGACGGTCGCGTCGGCCTCGTACCACCAGGACTTCCAGTCCCGCAGCTGCCCGGCCGGGGCCGCGTCCGCCCACTCCTTGGTGGCGCCGATGTACTCGATCGGGGCGTCGAACCAGACGTAGAACACCTTGCCCTCGGCGGCCAGTTCGGGCCAGACGTCGGCCGGCACCGGGACGCCCCACTCCAGGTCGCGGGTGATCGAGCGGTCCTGCAGGCCCTCGGTCAGCCACTTGCGGGCGATCGAGGAGGCCAGCACCGGCCAGGAGTCGGCGTGGGCGGCGATCCAGTCCTCGACCTCCTCGGTCAGCTTCGACTGGAGCAGGAACAGGTGCCTGGTCTCCCGGACCTCCAGGTCGGAGCTGCCGCTGATCGCCGAGCGCGGCTCCAGCAGGTCGGTCGGGTCGAGCACCCGGGTGCAGTTCTCGCACTGGTCGCCGCGGGCCTTGTCGTAGCCGCAGTGCGGGCAGGTGCCGACGATGTAGCGGTCCGGCAGGAAGCGTCCGTCGGTGTTCGAGTACACCTGGCGGATCGCGCGCTCCTCGATGAAGCCGTTGCGCTGCAGCTCGCGGGCGATCTCCTGGGTGATCTCCCGGTTCTGCGGCGAGGAGCTGCGGCCGAAGTGGTCGAAGGACAGTCCGAAGCCGTCGTACACCGCCCGCTGCGCGTCGTGCGCCCGGGCGCAGAACTCGGCGACCGGCAGTCCGGCCTCCTGGGCGGCCAGCTCGGCGGGGGTGCCGTGCTCGTCGGTGGCGCAGATGTACAGCACCTCGTGGCCGCGCTGGCGCAGGTAGCGGGAGTAGACGTCCGCCGGGAGCATCGACCCGACCATGTTGCCCAGGTGCTTGATCCCGTTGATGTACGGGAGGGCGCTGGTGATCAGGTGCCGAGCCATCCTCGGATGCTCCGATTTCTCCCGCACGCGCACCCCACCCGGAGTGCTGTGCCAGGCGCAGGTGTCCACTGTGGGCTGCCAAGCCTACCGCCGGCGCCGGCTCGGACGGCCGCCGTCAGGGCCGGGCGGGTGCGGCGCCGGGCGGGGCGGGACCGAGGGGCGGGGCCGGGCGCCGTCAGGGCCGGGTGAGGTCGCCGTACCGGTCGAACTCCCCGGCCTTCACGCCCCGGACGAAGGCGGCCCACTTGCGCGGCGTGGTCCGCACGACCACCTCGGGCCGGTCCGACTCACGGATCTCCACCAGCCCGCCCGCCGCCCTGACCTCGACGCAGTCGGTGCTCTCGCCGCTGGCCGAGGCCTTGCGCCACATGCTCATGTGAAGTCTTTCAGTAAGGTCCGGATGAAGTCCCGGGACTCGTCCGACCCGAGTGCGATCGCCGCGGTCTTCTCCTTGATCCGTCGGTAGGAGTCCAATTCCGCCTCGGAGTGCACGAACTTCGGACCGTGGGAGAGGTCGATCTGGACGGTGTCGAGCTCCGGGACCGGCCCGCGGGCGAGGTAGAGGCTCTCCCCGGACCCCGTGTAGGTGGGCACGCTGAACGGGATCACCCGGATCTCCACCCCGGGCCGCTCGGAATTCTCCACCAGGCTCCGCAACTGCTCGCGGAGCACTTCCGGACCGCCGAACTGCATGCGCAGCGCGGACTCGTGCAGGAATGCGCTGTACGGCTTCGGACGGTCGACGAAGATCTGCTGGCGCCGAATCCGGAATGCCTTCCGGACCTCGGCCTCCTGCTGGTACTGCGGGGGGAGGCGCTCGAACACCGCGGCGGCGTACGCCGGGGTTTGCAGCAGGCCGGGGATGAAGGTGCTGTTCAGGATGGACAGGGACGCCGCGTGGTGCTCCATCTCCGCGATGTCGATGATCGCGTTCGGGAGCCGACCCCGGTAGTTGTCCCACCAGTACTTGCGCCGGTCCTGCGTCATCGCGAGCAGCGCGTCCAGGTACGGGCCGTCCTCGCAGCCGCAGGTGCGTGCCCAGATCCGCAGCCGGTCCGCGCTGATGCCCGACTTCCCGTTCTCCATCTGGGAGATCTTGGGCAGGTCGGTAGCGATGGTGGCGGCCAGGGTCTTGGGCGTCACGCCCATGCGTTCGCGCATCCTGCGCAACTCGATCCCGAGGCGCTGCTGGCGCACGGTCGGCGACAAGCGGGGTGGCATGACTCTCTTTTCCGGATCGCGGCTGTGGTCGATGCTTCCGGTGAAGTGTGCCGTGCACTCCGGGCCCTAGCTACCGAAATGGGGGATACCCCACGATGGAGTGAACGTCCTCGCGCTCGGTAGCAACTCTGGTACCCCGACTCTATGGTCGTCGTGTCACTCGCTGACTTGTTGTCGCCTAAACAGTCCTCAATCAGCCGTAATTACACACCAGATGCATGGTCACGGCGCCCGACATCACCGACCGGAGACAGCCATGCCCCTTCCCTCGCCGCTCCGTCTTCCCCGCCGTCCCCGTCCTTCCCGCCGCATTTCCGTATCCCGGTGAATGCGCTCCTCGTCGCCGCATTGTCCGTACTCCTCCTCGCCGTCCTGTTCGTCGGCTGGCTGGTGTGGCTGGTGACCCTCCAGCCCCGCGAGCCCCGCCCGGCGAAGCGCGGGATCGCGGCGGGCCGTTCCGCGGGCGGCGAGCGGAAATAGCGGTCGTCGCCGTCCGGCGGTGAGGGGTGGCCCTGTCCGTCGGACGGCGGTGCCGTCCGGTCCGTGCCGCCCGTCGGACGGCCCCCGTCAGCCCCGCGAAAGCCGCTCCACCAGGCGGGACTTGGCGGCCGGCCACTCGTCGGCGAGCATCGCGAAGTAGGCGCTGTCCCGCCAGGTGCCGTCCGGGCGGCGCCGGTGGCGGCGGTGGACGCCCTCGAACTGCGCGCCGAGGCGCAGGATCGCGTTGCGGGAGCGCTCGTTGCGGGCGTCGGTCTTCCAGAAGACGCGGCCCATGCCCAGTTCCTCGTAGGCGTGGGTGAGCAGCAGCAGCTTGGACTCGGTGTTGACGGCCGTGCGCCAGGCCGAGCGGGCGTACCAGGTGCCGCCGATCTCCAGGTACTCGTTCTCGGCACTGAAGTCGTGGTAGCCGGTGATGCCGACGGCCCGGCCGCTCGCCAGGTCGACGGCGGCGAAGTACACCGACTCCCCGGCCGCCGCCTCGGCGAGGCGGACGTCCAGGAGCGCGCCCATGTCCTCCTCCGAGGCGGGCGCGACGATCGGGATCCAGCGCCAGACCTCGGGGTCGGAGCCGACGGTGGCCCAGAGGTCGGCGAGGTGGCGGCGCTCCAGCGGCTCCAGGCGGATGTGGCGGCCGGTGAGGGTGACGGGTGAGGGCAGCTTCGCGGTCATGGTCCGAACGTAACGGGACTCTGCACTAGATGCAACAGATATTTGTACTAGTTCAAACTGTCGATCCAGGGCACAGTGAAGGGCCCCGCGGACGGATCCCGCGGGGCCCTCGAAGCGCTCGACCTCAGGTGCTCGACCTCAGGCGCTCGGCCTCAGCCGGCAGGCCTCGGGCACTGGGCCTCG
The DNA here is from genome assembly GCF_040685975.1 of Kitasatospora sp. NPDC086791. NCBI lineage: Bacteria > Bacillati > Actinomycetota > Actinomycetes > Kitasatosporales > Streptomycetaceae > Kitasatospora > Kitasatospora sp. NPDC086791. The sequence goes on from NZ_JBFBOC010000009.1 coordinate 120,577, forward strand.
GCGGCCGTGCTCAGGCGGCCGGGCTCAGATGAACGAGTTGATCTGGATCGTCTCGTCGCGGCCCGGGCCGACACCGATCGCCGAGATCGGCGCGCCCGACATCTCCTCCAGCGCCTTCACGTACGCCTGGGCGTTCTTCGGCAGCTCGGCGAAGGACTTGGCCTTGCTGATGTCCTCGGTCCAGCCCGGCAGCGTCTCGTAGATCGGCTTGGCGTGGTGGAAGTCCGACTGGTTGTAGGGGAGTTCCTCGACCCGCTTGCCGTCGATCTCGTACGCGACGCAGACCGGGATCTGCTCCCAGCCGGTCAGCACGTCGAGCTTGGTGAGGAAGAAGTCGGTGAGGCCGTTGACGCGGGTCGCGTAGCGCGCGATGACGGCGTCGAACCAGCCGCAGCGGCGGTCACGGCCGGTGGTGACACCGCGCTCGCCGCCGATCCGGCGCAGCGCCTCGCCGTCCGCGTCGAACAGCTCGGTCGGGAACGGACCGGAGCCGACGCGGGTGGTGTAGGCCTTGAGGATGCCGATGACCCGGTCGATCTTGGTGGGGCCGATGCCGGCGCCGGTGCAGGCGCCGCCCGCGGTCGGGTTCGACGAGGTCACGAAGGGGTACGTGCCGTGGTCGACGTCGAGCAGGGTGCCCTGGCCGCCCTCCAGCAGGACGACCTTGTTCGCCTTCAGCGCCTCGTCCAGGACGAGGGTGGTGTCGGCGAGGAAGGGCTTGAGCTTCTCCGCGTAGCCCAGGTACTCCTCGACCACCAGGTCGGCCGGGATGGTGCGGCGGTTGTAGAGCTTGACCAGGATCTGGTTCTTGTCGTGCAGCGCCGCCTCGATCTTCTGGCGCAGGATCGACTCGTCGAACAGGTCCTGGACCCGGATGCCGACGCGGTTGATCTTGTCCGCGTAGGTCGGGCCGATGCCGCGGCCGGTGGTGCCGATCCGGCGCTTGCCGAGGAAGCGCTCGGTGACCTTGTCCAGGGTGCGGTGGTACGGCGTGATCAGGTGGGCGTTGCCCGAGACCAGCAGCTTGGAGGTGTCGATGCCGCGCTCGTTCAGGCCGGCCAGCTCGGAGAGCAGCACGGCCGGGTCGATCACGACGCCGTTGCCGATCACCGGCGTGACGTTCGGGCTGAGGATTCCGGAAGGGAGCAGGTGCAGGGCGTACTTCTGGTCGCCGATGACCACCGTGTGACCGGCGTTGTTGCCGCCCTGGTAGCGGACGACGTAGTCGACGGAGCCGCCGAGGAGGTCGGTGGCCTTCCCCTTGCCCTCGTCCCCCCACTGAGCGCCAACGAGCACGAGTGCCGGCACAGGCGTACACCCCTTCCGGTTGGGGCATCCTGCGTAGGCCGCAGTCTGCCCCGAGATAGACGAAGCCCCTGGCGCAATGGCGCAAGGGGCTCTTGCACCGAGAGATTACCTGAGGAAGGACCGGTCGTGTCGTCCCTGTCCACGCCTGCAACCGGCGGCCCCGAGCCGCTCCTGCTGCTCCTCGACCCGGTGGCCCGGCAGACCGACGGCGAGTCGGTGCGGATCGCGAAGGACGTGCTCTGCGGGGGCGCGGACGCGAAGGTGGTCTACCCGGAGAGCCCGTCCGAACTCGATCGGGTGCTTTCGCACCGGGGCCGTCGGCGACCGGTGGTGATCGGTTCAGACCTCGCGTTGCAGCGGGTGCTGCAGGCACTGCACCGGCAGCGTGAGCTGGGCACGGAACCGGTGGGGATGGTTCCGGTCGGCCGTGCCGAGGGGCTGGCGGCGGCCCGCGCGCTCGGCGTCCCGGGGGAGCCGGTCCGGGCCGCGCGGGCGGTGCTGGCGGGCGCCCCGCGCCGGCTGGACCTGTTGGTGGACGACGGCGGCGGGGTGGCGCTGGGCGGGGTGCGGATCACCGGCGGGGGCGCACGCCGGATGGTGAGCCGTACGGGTGGCTGGCGTTCGCTATGGGCGAAACTGGCTGCGGCCGAGCAGGCGAACGCACTCACGCCGGAGGATGCCGACCACAGCCCCCGGGTCCGGGTCGAGGCCGACGGCCGGCTGCTCGCGGACGTCCACCGGCCGGTCCGGCTGGTCCAGGTCACCCTGCCGTCCGGCGCCTCGGACGGGACGGGCGAGATGGAGGTCGTGGTCCGGGTCTCCGGCGCCCTGGTGCGGGCCCGGGCGGCGAGCGTCTCGGTGGTCGGCCGGGGCTTCGGCTACGAGGCGGACGGCCACCCGGTCGGCCCGGTCCGCGCCCGGACCTGGACGGTGCGCCCGGGCTGCTGGGGCCTGCTGCTGCCGGCCGCGTAGGACCGCCCCGTGCTGCCCGGCCGGGCCGGGATGGCCGCGAGGTGAACGCCGGGTGAGCAGGCTCACGTTCGTCCGCGCCCCGGCACCCGCCGTTCCGCACACGGAACTCCCCAACAGGCGCGAACCACAAGGCCAACCGCCGCCCGGCGGAATTCCGGCGAACCGAAATCCCCGTCGCGTAAGGGGTTTTGTCTACGCGCGTTACGCGCCGACCGCCCGACAATCCCGGCGTCCCGGGTTCCGGAAGCCGGTGCCAACTGCCCTAGACTCGAAGGCGTGCCACGTGGTGACGGAAGACTCAACCACGATCTTCTTCCCGGTGAGAAAGGCCCCCAGGACGCTTGCGGCGTCTTCGGTGTCTGGGCTCCCGGCGAGGAGGTCGCCAAGCTCACGTTCTTCGGCCTTTACGCCCTGCAGCACCGCGGTCAGGAATCCGCGGGCATCGCAGTGAGCAACGGCTCCCAGATTCTCGTCTTCAAGGACATGGGACTCGTCTCCCAGGTCTTCGACGAGGCCTCCCTGGGGTCGTTGCACGGGCATATCGCCGTCGGACACGCCCGCTACTCGACCACCGGTTCCTCGGTCTGGGAGAACGCCCAGCCGACTTTCCGGGCGACCGTGCACGGTTCGCTGGCCCTCGGGCACAACGGAAACCTGGTGAACACCGCCGAACTGGCGGCCATGGTCGCCGAACTGCCCGGTGAGGAGCACGTCTCGCGCTCCGGCCGGACCGCGGCGACCAACGACACCGACCTGGTGACGGCGCTGCTCGCCGGCCACCCGGACCTCTCCATCGAGGAGACGGCCAAGGTCGTCCTGCCCAAGGTCAAGGGTGCGTTCTCGCTCGTCTTCATGGACGAGCACACCCTGTACGCCGCCCGTGACCCGCAGGGCATCCGCCCGCTGGTGCTCGGCCGGCTGGAGCGCGGCTGGGTGGTCGCCTCCGAGACGGCGGCGCTGGACATCTGCGGCGCCTCCTTCATCCGCGAGGTCGAGCCCGGCGAGCTCATCGCCATCGACGAGAACGGCATGCGCAGCTCCCGCTTCGCCGAGGCGAAGCCCAAGGGCTGCGTGTTCGAGTACGTCTACCTGGCCCGCCCCGACACCAGCATCGCCGGTCGCAACGTGCACCTCTCCCGCGTGGAGATGGGCCGCCGCCTGGCGAAGGAGGCCCCGGTCGAGGCCGACCTGGTGATAGCGACGCCCGAGTCCGGCACCCCCGCCGCGATCGGCTACGCCGAGGCCAGCGGCATCCCCTACGGCTCCGGCCTGGTGAAGAACGCCTACGTGGGCCGCACCTTCATCCAGCCCAGCCAGACCATCCGCCAGCTCGGCATCCGGCTCAAGCTCAACCCGCTGCGCGAGGTCATCCAGGGCAAGCGCCTGGTGGTCGTGGACGACTCGATCGTGCGCGGCAACACCCAGCGCGCGCTGGTGAAGATGCTGCGCGAGGCCGGCGCCGCCGAGGTGCACATCCGGATCTCCTCCCCGCCGGTGAAGTGGCCCTGCTTCTTCGGCATCGACTTCGCCACCCGCGCGGAGCTGATCGCCAACGGCATGACCATCGAGGAGATCGGCCGCACCCTCGGTGCCGACTCGCTCTCCTACATCTCGATCGACGGCATGATCGAGGCCACCAAGCAGCCGAAGGACAAGCTCTGCCGGGCCTGCTTCGACGGTGAGTACCCGATGGAGCTGCCGGACCCGGCGCTGCTCGGCAAGCTGCTGCTGGAGGCCGAGATCAAGGGTGGCCGGCAGCAGCCGGCCGTCCGCGGCAAGCCGACCAGCGGCAGCGACCTGGACGGCGTCCAGTCGCTGCTCGGCGGGGCGGGCGCGGCCGACGCGCTGCGCCGCCCGTAGCGCTGCCAGGGTGGGGTCCCGCGAACCGGGACCCCACCGCCGTTCCACCCCCCGCAGTCCGACCCAGCTGTTCCGAACCACCCCACCTGACCCGAAAGGGCCGCACGCAGTGACCTCCAACCAGAACGGCGCCACCTACGCCGCCGCCGGTGTCGACATCGAGGCGGGCGACCGCGCCGTCGAGCTCATGAAGCAGTGGGTGAAGAAGGCCAACCGCCCCGAGGTGGTCGGCGGTCTCGGCGGCTTCGCCGGCCTCTTCGACGTGTCCGCCTTCAAGAACTACGAGCGGCCGCTGCTGGCCTCGGCCACCGACGGCGTGGGGACCAAGGTGGCCATCGCGGCCGCCATGGACAAGCACGACACCATCGGCCACGACCTGGTCGGCATGGTCGTCGACGACCTCGTGGTGTGCGGCGCCGAGCCGCTGTTCATGACCGACTACATCTGCGTCGGCAAGGTCGTCCCGGAGCGGGTCGCCGCGATCGTCAAGGGCATCGCCGAGGGCTGCGCGCTGGCCGGCTGCGCCCTGGTCGGCGGCGAGACCGCCGAGCACCCGGGCCTGCTGGGCCCGGACGAGTACGACGTGGCGGGCGCCGGCACCGGTGTCGTGGAGGCCGACGCGCTGCTCGGCGCGGACCGGGTCCGGGCCGGCGACGTGGTGATCGCGATGGCCGCCTCCGGCCTGCACTCCAACGGCTACTCGCTGGTCCGCCACGTGCTGCTGAACGAGGCCGGCTGGAAGCTGGACCGCAAGGTCGAGGAGTTCGGCCGTACCCTCGGCGAGGAGCTGCTGGAGCCGACCCGGATCTACTCGCTGGACTGCCTGGCGCTCACCCGTGCGACCGAGGTCCACGCCTTCTCGCACGTCACCGGCGGCGGCCTGGCGGCCAACCTGGCCCGGGTCATCCCGGACGGCCTGCACGCCCGCCTGGACCGCGGCACCTGGACCCCGCTGCCGGTCTTCCGGACCGTCGCCGAGGTCGGCAACGTGGCCACCCTGGAGATCGAGAAGACGCTCAACATGGGCGTCGGCATGGTCGCGGTCGTCCCGCCGCACTCGGTGGACGCCGTGCTGTCGATCCTGGAGGACCGCGGCGTCGAGTCCTGGCTGCTCGGCGACATCGTCGAGCGCACCGACGAGCACGAGGGCGGCGCGGCCCTCTACAACGCCTACGAGGGCTTCCGGACGGTCTGATCCGGACCCGGACGGCGAGAGGGCCCCTCCGACGCCCCGGAGGGGCCCTCTCGTGTCCCACGGGCACCGTCCGGCGCGGGCGGCGCGACCACCGGCCGGTCCGCTGCCGGCCTGCAACCCGGCCGCCCGCGGGAACGCCGAAGACCGGTCCGGGCGCCCAGGGCGCCCGGACCGGTCCGGTGGAGCTGCTGTTACGAGCGGCGGGAGGCCTGCGAGGCCCCGGTGCCCGGCTCGTTGTCGTCCTCGTCGTCGAGGTCGGCGTAGCGGGCGGCGTACTCCGCGTACGGGTCGTCGTCCTCCTCCTCTTCGATCGGCTCCGGCTCGATCGGAGAGGTGGACGGCGATACGCCCAGCTCGTTGGACAGACGGTTAGCGTCGAACCCGCCGCTGTTGTACTTCAGCTCGCGGGCGACCTTCGTCTGCTTGGCCTTGGCCCGGCCGCGCCCCATGGGTCGACCCCCTCAACGATGGGGCTCACGGCCCCGAGTCTGACACGTGTTCATGATCAGGACCGGCCTGCCCGAATGGGAGAAGCCGTCCCTTGGAGCATTAACGGTACCTGTTTCCGCCGCTGGACGGTACGTCGTCGGTGTGACGTGGCGCGCACCGACTGCACCCGAGACCAGGTCTTTCCAGGTCAAGGGAGGTTTTGCGGCGGTTTTCGCGCTGTCCGGAGGTGTCTGAGGTCCGTCGTTCCAGGACTGATTATCCCCCCTGGGGGGACCTCGGATCACCCGTTCGGGCGGAGAAGTGAGAATCCGGTTCCACATCGTGATGCGCGGGGGGCCGCGGTGGCGGCCCCCCGCGCATCCGGGGTCCGGTGACGGCGCCGGATCAGCTGCGGCGGGCGCCCGGGAGCAGGACCGTGCGCAGCGCGCTGATCTCGCGCATCCGCTTCTCGGCCAGGCGGTCGGCGGCGACCGCCGGCGGGATGCCGTCGGTGGCGGCCCGGGTGAAGATCTCCAGGGTGGTGTCGAAGATCTTGGTGGCCTTGTTCTTGGCCCGCTCGAAGTTGAAGCCCTCGATCTCGTCGGCGACCTGGATGACGCCGCCGGAGTTCACCAGGTAGTCCGGCGCGTAGAGGATGCCGCGGTCGGCCAGGTCCTTCTCGACGCCCGGGTGGGCCAGCTGGTTGTTGGCCGCGCCGCAGACGATCGAGGTGCCGAACTCGCCCAGCGCCCCGACGACCGAGTCGGTCAGCGCGCCGCCGAGGGCGCAGGGGGCGTAGACGTCCAGCTTGGCCTGGAGCAGGGCGGCGGTGTCGGCGACCACCTCGACGTCGGGGTGGGCGGCCCGCACACGGTTCACGGCGGCCTCGAAGGGGTCGGTGACGACGACGGTGGCGCCGTCCGCGACCAGGTGGCCGACCAGGTAGTGGCCGACCTTGCCGACGCCCGCGACGCCGACCCGCTTGCCGCGCAGCGTCGGCTGGCCCCAGCGGGCCTGGGCGGAGGCGCGCATGCCCTGGAAGACGCCGAAGGCGGTCAGGATGGACGAGTCGCCGGCGCCGCCGTGCTCGGGCGAGCGGCCGGTCACGAACTCGGTCTCGCGCGCCACGACGTCCATGTCCTGCACGTAGGTGCCCACGTCGCAGGCGGTGATGTAGCGGCCGCGCAGGGACTCGACGAAGCGGCCGTAGGCCCGGAGCATCGCCTCGTTCTTGTCCTTGTTCGGGTCGCCGATGATGACGGCCTTGCCGCCGCCGAGGTCCAGGCCGGCCAGCGCGTTCTTGTAGGACATGCCGCGGGACAGGTTCAGCGCGTCCTCCAGCGCCGCCTCCTCGGAGGCGTACGGGAAGAAGCGGGTGCCGCCGAGGGCCGGGCCCAGGGCGGTGGAGTGGATGGCGATGATCGCCTTCAGGCCCGAGCTGCGGTCGTGGCAGAGGACGACCTGCTCGTGTCCGTCGCCGGGGGCGCCGTCCTGTTCGGTACGGAAGATCCTGCTGAGCACGCCGGGTGCGGGGTGCGTGGCGGGGGTCTGTACGTCGGTCACTGTGGTGACTCCAGTATCGAAGGCCCGCTGCTGTGGTGCGGGCGCCTAAGGCGAAGCGTAGTCGGGCGGGCGCCGCCGATCCGCCCTCTTGTCCGAGCTTGTGCCGGTTGTCCGAAGGGTGAGACGGGAGGGGGTGCGCGGTGCGGGCGCGAACGGTTCGGGGCCGCGCCCTCCCGGCCCCGGGCGGCGCGTGCGACCATGCAGGACGTGACCGTCGTACGTACTTCGGTGCAGCCGCCCTACGCCGCCCACCTGCGGGTCTACGAGCCGCTGGCCGCCTACCCGGAGCCCGAGCGGGCGCGCTGGCAGGCCTACGCGGCGGAGCGCGGGCCGGACGCGGAGGAGGCGGCGCAGCCGGTGGCGGCGGCGGTGCTGGAGGAGCAGCGGGAGGCACTCGCGGAGCTGGCCGCCCGGACGCCCCGGGCGCTGCCCGAGCGGGAGAGCGGACGGGCGTACCTGCGGGTGGTGGACGGCGTCCTGTACGTCTGCCCGTGGGCGACCAGGCTGCGCAGCTGGCAGGCGCTGGAGGAGCTGCGGGCGGGGGCGCCGGTGGCGCTGCTGGACACCGCGCTGCCGCCGGCGGCCCGGGAGGCGGCGGAGGCGGACCGGGAGCGCTGGCGGGCCGGGCACCCGGACGCCCGGCCGTGGATCCTCACCAGCCGCTGGGAGGTCCCGGTGCGCTGGTTCCTGCCGTTCGGGGACGAGGACCGCTGCTTCGTGCCCGGCGGGGCGGCGGCGCCGGGCGGGGAACCTGGCCCGAGGGGCGGAGCGGAGGGGGCCGGCCGGCCGGCGGCGCTGTTCTACCTGGTGCCGATGGCGCAGGCGCGCCGGCGGGTGGCGCGGGCCTACCGGGCGCTGCGCGAGGCGGTGCCGGAGGGGGACCTGGTGCGGGGGGCGGAGCGGATCGGGCGGTGGCTGGAGGAGTTCCATCCGCGCTCGCTGGTGGAACTGGACTACGGGGGACTGGTGCACCTGCTGGGGCCGGAGCGGTTGGTGGCGGACCGTTCGGCGGGGGAGCTGGAGGAGGGGCTGCGGGCGCTGCGGGCGGGGGACACCGCGGAGGCGCTGCGCGCGTACGGGGAACTGACGGCGCGGTGGCGCCGGGTGCTGGCGCTGCGGTACGCGAACTGACGTCCGACCGCCCGTGTATGACTGTAAGAGGCATAGGGACCGCGGCGCCGATGACCAAGGTCCTGGTTCGGGTCAATAGCTGTCGAACGTGACACTACTCACCGTTGACGCGAACTTACCCCTATGTGCAAAAATGGGACAACCAGCCCAACTTCACGTGAGCGTGCCCACTTTTGGGTGGTTCTGGAGTCGATGCGTGCTTTGCGGGGAAACGGAGGGTCTGGTCCCTTCGTAACCGGACGTCATCACTGCGTGACTGTCCGTTATGGGGTGGTCCATCGCCATCCGTCGGCCTTGAACCCGTGAGGGGTCAATTTTGGCGGTTTGGTCGATAGGGCTGGACGGATGGTGTAGTTGTAGACACCAGGACAAGCCGTTCGTCCTATAACCGACTCGGCCCGTCTATGCCATTTCGGGCATCGCGGGCCAAGGTGCAGAATTTGAAGGATAGAACCGCCCTGGTTCGGTTCTCCCGAGGAGGCCGCTCATGACCGCTCGTACCCCTGATGCTGAGCCGCTGCTGACGCCGGCAGAGGTTGCCACCATGTTCCGCGTGGACCCGAAGACGGTCACCCGTTGGGCCAAGGCGGGCAAGCTGACGTCGATTCGCACGCTCGGCGGTCACCGCCGTTACCGCGAGGCGGAGGTGCGCGCTCTGCTGGCCGGGATTCCGGCTCAGCGCACTGAGGCCTGATAGGCCGAAGGCTCTTTAAAGGGGCCGCTTACCGGACTCCGCCGGGTCCGGTAAGCGGCCCCTTTGTCGTACCCGGTCGCCGTCCCGGGTTCCGGGCTTCCGGTACCGGCCGGCCGGTTGGAATGCCGAACTCCGGATAACGGTGTGAGGCGTGTGGGGTGGGGGGGATTTACAGTGAATAACTGTACAATTTTACATATTAAATTAGTGGGGTTCGGGTAGGCCCGTCTCGGGGTCGACTTTCGGGGAAGATGGGTGACGACCGTCACGCGGACCTTCGCTTGCGGTCCGGGCCCGGTCGGGGTAGTGAACCGGACGACCAAAAGCGAGAGGCCCGGAACCTGACGGTTCCGGGCCTCTCGCGCTGCGGCGATCCCGACGGGACTTGAACCCGCGACCTCCACCTTGACAGGGTGGCGAGCTAACCAACTGCTCCACGGGACCAGAGTTCTCTGATCTCGTTCACTCGCTTGCCGCGCTGCGAACAAGACAGACTGTAGCCCATGGTGGGCCCCCAGGTCGAACTGACTCCTGAGGGCCCACCCGCAGCTCACGGCACCCGCCGGGTCAGAGGGACGTCCGGGCCGCCTCCATCGCCTTCATGATCCGCTTCTCCGAGACCGGGCTCGGCGTGCCCAGCGACTGGGCGAAGAAGCTGACCCGCAGCTCCTCGATCATCCAGCGGATCGCCCGCACCTCCTCGGACGGCTGCCGCCCGGCCGGCACCGCCGCCAGCAGCTCCCCGTACGCCTGCTGGACCTGCTGGACCTTCAGCAGCTGCTGGGCGTCCCGCTGCGGGTGGTTCGGCAGCGCCTCCAGGCGGCGGTCCACCGCCAGCAGGTAGCGCTTGAGGTCCGGCAGCCGCTGCCAGCCGGTGGCCGTCACGAAGCCCGGGTGCACCAGCGAGGCCAGGTGCAGCCGGACGTCGTTCACCGCGTTCAGCAGCACCGGGCTGCTCACCGACTTCAGCCGGGTCGAGGCCTTGTGGAAGGCGATCAGCGCGGTGGCCGTCTTCAGGGTGGTGTCCGCGGACAGGTCGTACAGGTCCGCGCGCACCTTGTCGTGCAGCTTGCCGAAGGCCGCCGCGTCCCAGGCCGGACCGCCGGCCAGGGCCATCAGCCGGTCCGTCGCGGCGGACACGACGTCCTCGAAGAGGGCGCCGATCGAGCCGTGCGGGCTGTGCGAGAGCGCCAGCTTCGCCTGGTTGCCCAGCCGGCCCTGGATCGACTTGGCCGGGGAGGTGGTGGTCAGCATCAGCAGGCGCCGGGTGCCCTCCCACATCGCCCGGGTCTGGGCCTCCGGGGTGTCGAACAGCCTGATGCCGACCGCGCCGCCCTCGTCCACCAGGGCCGGGTAGGCGCGCAGCGCGTGGCCGCGCGAGCGCTGCTCGAAGGTGCGCTGCAGGACCGGCAGGGACTCCGGCCAGGCCGTCAGCCCGCCCTGCTCGATGCCCTGGCCCGAGGCGGCCGAGGACAGCGTCTCCTTGAGCTTCGGCTTGAGCCTCAGCCGCAGCTCCTCCAGGTCCTTGGACTCGGCGAGCTTGCGGCGCCCGTCCACCACCCGGAAGGTCACCCTGAGGTGGTCCGGCACCCGCTCGTCGTCCCAGGCCTCCGGCGGCACGGTGACGGCCGTCAGCCGCTTCAGGGCGTGCTCCAGGGACGGGAGCAACGGCTCCTGTCGGTCCTTCACCGCGCGCAGCGCCGCCCGGGCGAAGTCCGGCGCCGGGACGAAGTTGCGCCGGATCGCCTTCGGCAGCGACTTGATGTAGGCGGTGACCAGTTCCTCCCGCAGCCCGGGGATCTGCCAGTCGAAGCCCTCCGCGGTGACCTGGTTGAGCACCGGCAGCGGGATGTGCACGGTCACGCCGTCCGCGTCGCTGCCCGGCTCGAACTGGTAGGTCAGCTTGAAGCGCAGCTTGCCCTGCTGCCAGTGGTCCGGGTAGTCGGCCTCGGTGACGCCGCCGGCGGCGTCGTTGATCAGCATCGACTTCTCGAAGTTCAGCAGGTCCGGCTGCTCGTGCCGGGCCTTCTTCCACCAGGAGTCGAAGTGCCGGGTGGAGACGATCTCGTCGGGCAGCCGGCTGTCGTAGAAGTCGAACAGGGTCTGGTCGTCCACCAGGATGTCCCGGCGGCGGGCCCGGTTCTCCAGCTCCTCGACCTCGCCGAGCAGCTTGCGGTTCTCCGCGAAGAACCGGTGGTGGGTCTCCCAGTCGCCCTCGACCAGCGCGTTGCGGATGAACAGCTCTCGGCAGAGCTCCTGGTCGATCTTCCCGTAGTTGACCTTGCGCTGGGCGACGACCGGCATCCCGTAGAGGGTGACCTTCTCGTACGCCAGCACCGCGCCGGCCTTCTTCTCCCAGTGCGGCTCGCTGTAGCTGCGCTTGATCAGGTGGCCGGCCAGCGGCTCGACCCACTCCGGCTCGATCTTGGCGTTGATCCGGGCCCAGAGCCGCGAGGTCTCCACCAGCTCGGCCGACATCACCCAGCGCGGTGGCTTCTTGAACAGTCCGGAGCCCGGGAAGACCGCGAACCGGGCGCCGCGCGCGCCGCCGTACTCGCGCTTCTCCGGGTCGAACAGGCCGATGTGGGAGAGCAGTCCTGCCAGCAGGGACTGGTGGATCCGGTCGGCGTCCGGCTCCGCTTCGGGACCGTCGGTCCGGATGCGATCGTCCTCGATCGTCACGCCCAACTGCTTCGCCACGGTGCGCAGCTGGGTGTAGATGTCCTGCCACTCCCGTATCCGGAGGTAGTTGAGGAACTCCGCCTTGCACATCCGGCGGAAGGCCGAGGAGGAGAGCTCCTTCTGCTGCTCCCGGACGTAGCGCCACATCGCCAGGTAGGAGAGGAAGTCGGAGGTCTCCGAGGTGAACCGGCGGTGCCGGTCGTCGGCGGCCTGGCGCTTCTCGGCGGGGCGCTCGCGCGGGTCCTGGATGGAGAGCGCGGCGGCGATCACCATGACGTCGCGGACGCAGCCGTTGCGGTCCGCCTCCAGCACCATCCGGGCCATCCGCGGGTCCACCGGGAGCTGGGCGAGCTTGCGGCCGAGCTGGGTGAGGCGCTTGCGCGGGTCCTTCTCGTCCGGGTCCAGCGCGCCCAGCTCGTGCAGCAGGTGCACGCCGTCCTTGATGTTGCGCGAGTCCGGCGGGTCCAGGAACGGGAAGGCGGCGATGTCGCCGAGGCCGGCCGCGGTCATCTGCAGGATCACCGAGGCCAGGTTGGTCCGCAGGATCTCGGCGTCGGTGAACTCGGGGCGGGAGAGGAAGTCCTCCTCCGAGTACAGCCGGATGCAGATGCCGTCCGAGGTGCGGCCGCAGCGGCCCTTGCGCTGGTTGGCGCTGGCCTGGCTGACCGCCTCGATCGGCAGCCGCTGCACCTTGGTGCGGTGGCTGTAGCGGGAGATCCGGGCGGTGCCCGGGTCGATCACGTACTTGATGCCGGGGACGGTGAGCGAGGTCTCGGCCACGTTGGTGGCCAGGACGATCCGGCGGCTGCCGGAGCGCTGGAAGACCCGGTGCTGCTCGGCCGAGCTGAGCCGTGCGTACAGCGGCAGGACCTCGGTGTTCCGCAGCTTGAGCCGGTTGAGGGCGTCGGCGGTGTCGCGGATCTCGCGCTCGCCGGAGAGGAAGACCAGGATGTCGCCCGGGCCCTCGGCCTGCAGCTCCTGGGCGGCCTCGCAGATCGCCTGGACCTGGTCCCGGTCGCGGTCGACCTCGTCCCCGTCGTCCTCGGCGTCGTCGTCCACGACGGGGCGGTAGCGGACCTCCACCGGGTACGTCCGGCCGGAGACCTCGACGATCGGGGCGTCGTCGAAGTGCCGGGCGAAGCGCTCCGGGTCGATGGTCGCGGAGGTGATCACGACCTTGAGGTCGGGACGGCGGGGGAGCAACTGCTTGACGTAGCCGAGGATGAAGTCGATGTTGAGGCTGCGCTCGTGCGCCTCGTCGATGATCAGGGTGTCGTACTGGAGCAGCTCGCGGTCGGTCTGGATCTCCGCGAGCAGGATGCCGTCCGTCATCAGCTTGACCAGGGTGTCCTGGCCGACCTGGTCGGTGAACCGGACCTTCCAGCCGACCGCCTCGCCCAGCGGGCTGTCCAGCTCCTCCGCGACCCGCTCGGCCACCGTGCGGGCGGCGATCCGGCGCGGCTGGGTGTGGCCGACCAGACCGCGCACGCCGCGGCCGAGCTCCAGACAGATCTTCGGGATCTGGGTGGTCTTGCCGGAGCCGGTCTCGCCCGCGACGATCACCACCTGGTGGTCCCGGATCGCCGCCAGGATCTCGTCCTTCTTCTGGCTGACCGGCAGCTCGGCCGGATACGTGATCGGCGGGACGGCGCCCCGGCGCTGCTCGACCAGCAGTTCGGCGCGGTCGATGTCGGCGGCGATCTCGGCGGCGATCTTCTGCCGGGCCTCCGGCTTGCGGACCCGGCGGGCCCCCTCCAGCCGGCGCCCGATCCGCACCTGGTCGCGCAGGGTCAGCTCGGGCAGGCGGGCGGCCAGCTCACCGATTCCGGGACCCTCGGCGGGCGCGGGGGCGGACTGGACTGCGGGAGAACTCACTGCGGGCATCCCTCTAGGTTCGCAAGGAGGTACGGCGGAGCGCACCTCGGTTTTCGAGCCCCTCCAGTGTCACAGCCGCCGGCCGCGAATCGCGAACGGCGGGCAACGGTCCGCGGCCGTCGCGGGCTCCAGGGGGTTGAGGAGGTGCTCATGGGAGCCCAGAAGACCGCGCGGGACGAGGAGTTCCGGGCGTTCGTCGGCAGCGCGTGGACGCGGCTGTTCAGGACGGCGTACCTGCTCGCGGGGGACCGGCACGGCGCCGAGGACCTGGTCCAGCAGGCCCTGGAACGGGCGTACGTCGCCTGGGGCAGGGTGCGCGCGGCGGACGACCCGCCCGCGTACGTCCGCCGGATCCTGATCAACGAGCACGCCCGGCGGTTCCGGCGCAGACCGGCCGAGCACCTGGTGCACGACGTCCCGGAGCGGGCCGCGCCGGCCGGGGTCGACCCGGACGACCGGGCCGTGCTGCTCGCCGCGCTCGACGGCCTGCCGCCGCGCCAGCGTCAGGCGGTCGTCCTGCGCTACTGGGAGGACCTCACCGAGACCCAGACCGCCGCGGCGATGGGCTGCTCGGTCGGGACGGTGAAGAGCCAGGCGGCCAGGGGCCTGGCCAAGCTCCGGGCGGCCTCCTCACACAACGGACTGACCAGCATCGGAGGCGGAAGATGAGCAAGGAGTCCACGGACGTGGGCCCGGCCGGGGCTGCGGGGGGTGCCGGGGAGGACGAGGTGGCGGTCTCGTGGGCCCTCGGCGAACTGGCCGGCGGCGTCGACACCGGCACGGTCCCGTACGACCGGCTGGTCACCGGGGGGCGGCGGCGCCTGCGGCGGCGACGGCTGCTGACGGCCGGGACGGCGGTGGTGCTGGCCGCGGCGGTGGTCGGCGGCGGGGCGCTGCTCGGTGAGCGCGGGCGGCAGGCGGTCTCGTCGGTGGCGGCGGCCTCGGCCTCGGTGTCCGCGTCCGGGGCGGTGTCCGCGTCCGGTTCGGCTCCGTCGTCCGCGGGGGCCACCCCGACCGCGCGGGTGCGGGACCCGTTCACCCCGGTCCGGGTGAAGGTCGGCGAGGGCACCGTGAACGGCCGCAGGTGGCAGGCCTGGGCCGCGCTGTGGCCGGCCGCGCCCACCAAGGAGGACGCCTACCGGCAGGAGGAACTGCGCTGGGAGGACCGGCACGCCGCCATCCCGCAGCTGCCGAAGATGACGGACGGTGAGGTCGACCGCCAGTGGCGGGCCGACCTGGACGCGGTGAACCTCTACCTCACCCTGGACGGCACCCGGCAGGTGGACGACACCGTGCACCAGACCGTGGTCCCCGGGGGACCGGGCAGCGGGTCGCTCCCCGGCTCCTCCTTCTCCGGCGGCGGGACGGTGCTCGGCCTCAAGGGCGCGGAGGCGGGCGGTTCGCCGGTGCTGATCGCCGGGGTCAAGCCGGAGGTCGCCAAGGTCGTGGTCACCTGGGAGACCGGCGGCTCCACCGAGGCCGTGCCGGTCACGGTCGGGGACTCCCCGACCCGCTGGTTCGCCGTCGCGAAGAAGCCGGGCTCGGACGCCAGGACCTTGACCCTCTACGCCGCGGACGGCTCGGTGCTCGGCACCGACACCACCTGGTTCCGCAGCTCCTGAGCCGGCTGCTCCCGAGCCGAGTGTTCCTGAGTCGACTCTTCCTGAGCCGCCCGCTCCTGAGCCGTCCCGCCGGGAGTCAGAGTCGGAAGAGCTTGGCGAAGGGCGCGGGGATCCGCACCGTCCGTGAGCCGAAGTCGACGAGCACGGCCGAATCGCCTTCGACGCCGATGGCGCGGCCGAGGCCGTACTCGTCGTGCGTCACCCGGTCTCCGACGGCGAATTGCTTGGGCGGCGGCGGGGCCGGCGCCTGACGGAAGGGGCTGGTGGGCAGGTGGCGCCGGGGCGCGGCTGGATTCGTCATTCCGGCCAGTATGCGCCCGATTTCGACGGAGTGGGCGGCTCCGGTCCCGGATATTTTCCGATCTCCACTCTCCACCGGCGGGTCTGCGGGCCACCGCGGGTGCGTGGGCGGGCGCGTGGGCAGGCGCGCACCCCGGCGCGAGCGGGCGATTCGGGGCGCGGGGAGGGCCCGGTGTCGTCCCCGGTCGGGGACACCTCGGCGAACTGGCCGGAGAGAGCTTCCCCGTTGTGGTTCGGACCCTGCTACAGTCGTGGTAGTTGCAGTTGTGGTTCCCATGAACTTTGTGTGCGCCTGCCGTTTGCGATCGCAGGCGCATTTTGTTACCCGGCCATTCCCCGGGTGGGTCATCATCGCGGCGACGCGGAACTCACGACCTGTGAGTTTCGGACGTCCCATTCGAAGGATATTTTTTATGGCTAACGGCACTGTGAAGTGGTTCAACTCGGAAAAGGGCTTCGGCTTCATCGAGCAGGAGGGTGGCGGTCCGGACGTGTTCGCCCACTACTCGAACATCAACGCCAACGGCTTCCGTGAGCTGCTCGAGGGCCAGAAGGTCGAGTTCGACGTCACGCAGGGCCAGAAGGGCCCGCAGGCGGAGAACATTCGCCCGCTGTAGTACTTCCCGCTGCACGGCACCTGCCGGACAGCCCGGGCCCGCACCGCGCGCACGCGCACGGTGCGGGCCCTTCGGCGTTCCACGGCCGGCGATCCGGGGGCGGAGCCCGGCGGACCGCCGCCGTCCGCACCGTCAGTTGATCACTTCGATGACGCACCGTGCCCCGGAACCTCGCTGCAGCTTGGCGTCGCCGGTGACCAGGGGCACGCCCAGATGTTCGGCGAGGGCCACATACGCGGCGTCATACGCGGTGAACTTGCCGCGGAGCTCCCAGATCCGCGACAGGAGCTCCGTGTGCTGGGCTCGCTGAATCGGCAGCGAGGGCAACAGCCGGAGGGCGCGATCCGCGTCGGCGAACTCGATCTTCCGGCCGAGCAGCAGTCCTCGGACGGCACTCGTGGCCTCGATGTCGATCAGGGCCGGGGCGGCGAGGCGTTCTCCGGAAATCCGGCTCGCGCGGGCCTTCCCGACGGGACCCCGATCAACCAGCGCTGCCACGAGCACCGAGTTGTCGACGACGATCACTCGGCCCGGCCCTCCCGCTGTGCGGCGAGGATGTCGGCCATCGAGACGCCACTCGACAGGTTCGCGCGGGCGGTGGTCAACACCTCCTCGACGGTGGGCTGCGCAGCCTCCTCTTCGAGTCGCAGCGTGCGCAGTGAGGGACGAGGGTGACCGCCAGCCGTCGTACGGGCGTCAGAAGACACGAAAATGCCCCCGAAGCGCATTGCTTCGAGGGCATCGTGCCTGGTCAAGGCTGGTGGCCAGGGCCGGGGTCGAACCGGCGACCTTCCGCTTTTCAGGCGGACGCTCGTACCAACTGAGCTACCTGGCCGTACTGCACCGTCTCTTGCGAGACGAGCGATCCCGACGGGACTTGAACCCGCGACCTCCACCTTGACAGGGTGGCGAGCTAACCAACTGCTCCACGGGACCTTGTGGTGGCGAACCACCAAGGTCTTGCGTCACTGCACTTTACTACGGTTACTGCGTGCCCCCAACGGGATTCGAACCCGTGCTACCGCCTTGAAAGGGCGGCGTCCTGGGCCACTAGACGATGAGGGCTTGCGGCCTGTCCCGCTGTTTCCAGCGTTCGGGGACGTCGAGAAGCATATGGGATGTCGGGCGGATCGCCAAAACGGGTTTCGGCCGGGTGGGCGGGCCGGGGTCGGCGCCGGGACTCCGGGGTGGGGGGTCAGGACCAGCCGAGCTCGTCCAGCTCGTGGTCGTCGAAGCCGAAGTGGTGGGCGACCTCGTGGATCACGGTGGTGCGCACCTCCTCGACGACCTGCTCGCGGGTCTCGCAGTGGCGGAGGGTGGGGCCACGGTAGATCAGGATCCGGTCGGGCAGGACGCCCGCGTACCACTCGCCGCGTTCGGTGAGCGGGGTGCCCTCGTAGAGGCCGAGGAGTTCGGGGTCGCCGGGGTCGGGCTCGTCCTCGACGAAGATCGCGACGTTGTCCATCATGGCCGCGAGCTGCGGGGGGATCTGGTCGAGCGCGTCGCCGACCAGCGTCTCGAACTCTTCCCGGGTCATCTCCACCGGATCATTGTCGGGTCTGGGATGACGGTGTGCCAGGTGGCGGAAGCCGGTGTTTGATGGGGCTATGACGACCTCGGAGGGCGCGGTGGACGACCCGGTGGACGGCCTGGTGGACGGCCCGCCGCGGACGCCGCCGCCGGTCGCGGCGCGGGTCCGGAGCCGGCCGCCGGTGCTGCGCGGGCAGGGGCCGGCCGTGGCGGTGGTCGCGGTCGGCGGGGCGATCGGGGCAGTGGCCCGGTACGCGGCCGGGCTCGGCTGGCAGACCGGGCCGACGGCCTTCCCGTGGACGACGCTGCTGGTCAACGTGGTCGGCTGCGCGGTGATCGGGGTGTTCCTGGTGGTGATCACCGAGGGGCGCCAGGCGCATCCGCTGGTGCGGCCGTTCTTCGGCACCGGGGTGCTGGGCGGGTTCACCACCTTCTCGACGTACGCCGTGGACGTCCGGCGGCTGCTGGAGCAGGGGCGGCTCGGGCCCGGGCTGGCGTACCTGGGGCTGACGCTGCTGGGCGCGCTGGTCGCGGTGTGGGCGGCGGCCGGGCTGACCCGGCGTCTGATCCACCGGGCGGTCCGGCGCGGCGCCGCGACCGGCGGGGGCGGGCGGTGACCCGGCTCGGCGGGCCGGCGTTGCGGCTGACGGTGCTGGTCGGCGAGAGCGACCGGTGGCACCACCGCCCGCTGTACAGCGAGATCGTGCACCGGGCGCGGGCGGCCGGGCTGGCCGGGGCGAGCGTGTTCCGGGGCATCGAGGGGTTCGGGGCGTCGTCGCTGGTGCACACCACGCGGCTGCTGTCGCTGAGCGAGGACCTGCCGGTGGCGGTGGTGGTCGTGGACGAGGAGGAGCGGGTGCGGGCGTTCCTGCCGCAGTTGGACGGGCTGGTGGCGGAGGGTCTGGTGCTGCTGGACCGGTGCGAGGTGGTGACCTACACCGGGCGCGGCCCGGCTGGGGGCCCCGGCGGGGCTGTGGGCGGGGGAGAGTCGGCGGAGTGAACTGGCTGCTGGTGGTGGCGGGCGCGGTGGTCGGCGCTCCGCTGCGGTACCTGACCGACCGGGCGGTGCAGTCCCGGCACGACTCGGTGTTCCCGTGGGGGACGTTCACGGTGAACGTGGTCGGCTGCCTGGTCCTCGGGACGGTGACCGGCGCGGTGGCGGCGGGTGCGGCGTCCTCGCAGGTCCAGCTGGCGCTGGGGACGGGGCTGTGCGGCGCGCTGACCACGTACTCGACCTTCTCGTACGAGACGCTGCGGCTGGCCGAGACCGGCGCCGGGCGGTACGCGCTGGCGAACGCGGCCGGCAGCGTGGCGGCCGGGCTGGCCGCGGTGTACGCCGGGGCGGAGCTGGCCGCGGCGCTCTGGGGCTGAGCCGGCGCCCCGGCGGCGGCGCCGGGGTCGAACTGCCGTCCTGCCCGTGTCCCGCCGGGCCGGGCGCGCGTTGGGCACCGAAAGCGGCCGCGCGCGAGTGGGCGGCCCGGGTGGGGCGGTAGAGAGGGACCTCGGTGGCTTCGGTGCGGGCAGTGCGGGCAGTGCGGACGGTTCGGACGGTTCGGGTGCGGAGCGCGGCGGCCCTGCGCTCGCGCGCGGTACGGGCGGCGGCGGTGCTGACGGTGGCCGGGCTGGGGTTGACCGGGTGCATGTCGGTCGGTCCGGCGGCCGAGGAGACGCACGGCGGCGTGGCGCCGGTCGGGCAGGCCGGTCCGGCGGTCCGGCCGGGCGCGACGGCCGGGCCGTCGGCCTCGCCGGGGGCCGGGCACCCGGGCGGCGCGTCGGGGCACCCGGAGCGGCCCGGCGGCCTGCCGGCGGAGAACGCGCCGGGCGGGGCCACGGCGTCGGCGCCGGGCGAGGCGGCGCCCGGTGCGGGCGGCACGGTGACCGGTGTGGTCCCGGTGCCGGCGCCGGGGGCCCCCGACGGTGCGCCGGGCAGCGGTCAGGCGGGCGGCGGGAACACCAGCCCGGCGCCGCACCCGGGCGGCGGCGCGTCGACCGGCTCCGGCGGCGCGACGGGCTCCGGCGGGGCGGGCGGCACCGGTGACGGCCGTTCCGGCGGTGCGGCGGGCACCCCGTCGGCCACCCCGAGCAACCGCCCGTCGAGCACCCCGGAGCCGGAGCACAGTTCGCCCGCCACCACCGTCCCGCCGCTCCCGGAGCCGTCCGCGGGGAGCTCCGGTTCCTCGGCGCCGAGCCCCCGCGCGGTCGGCCACTAGCGGGCTGGCCTGGGCATTTGCCTTCGATCCCAGGGTTCCTCTATGGTGGTAGATCGTTCGTTTGATTCATTTGACTGGCGCCCTATTCCCATCTGGCGCCCTTGGCGCGTTCCGGCGATCCGTGGCTGACCGCATAGAGGCGGTTGTGAAACAGAACCCCGGACTTTGGCGCGTGCCACTTCCGGAAGGTTTTGCATGTCTCTCGTTGACGACGCCCGCTTCGCCATGCCCGCGAACGAGGCTGCCGCCGATGTCACCGACACCATCGACACCATCGACACCGCCGCGGACGAGGTGATCGCCGAGGCCGTGGAGGCCACCGAGGAGGCGGCCGCCGAGCCGACCGTCACCTTCGGCGACCTGGGCCTGCCGGACGAGGTCGTCCGCGCCCTCGCCAAGCGCGGCGTCACCACCCCGTTCCCGATCCAGGCCGCGACGATCCCGGACGCCCTGGCCGGCAAGGACGTGCTGGGCCGCGGCCGCACCGGCTCCGGCAAGACCCTCAGCTTCGGCCTGCCGCTGCTGACCCGCCTCGCCGACGGCGAGCGCACCAAGCCCAAGCACCCGCGCGGCCTGATCCTCGTCCCGACCCGCGAGCTGGCCATGCAGGTCGCCGACGCCCTGGAGCCGTTCGGCTCGGTCCTCGGCCTCAAGCTCAAGGTCGTCTGCGGCGGCACCTCGATGTCGAACCAGATCTACGCGCTGGAGCGCGGCGTCGACATCCTGGTCGCCACTCCCGGCCGACTGCGCGACCTGCTGAACCGCGGCAGCGCCAAGCTCGCCGACGTCCAGACCGTCGTGCTCGACGAGGCCGACCAGATGGCCGACATGGGCTTCCTGCCCGAGGTCACCGAGATCCTCGACCAGGTCCCGGACGGCGGCCAGCGCCTGCTGTTCTCCGCCACCCTGGAGAACGAGATCGACACCCTGGTCAAGCGCTACCTGAAGAACCCGGTCACCCACGAGGTCGACCCGTCGGCCGGCGCGGTCACCACCATGACCCACCACATCCTCGTGGTGAAGCCCAAGGACAAGGCGCCGATCACCAACGCGATCGCCGCCCGCAAGGGCCGCACGATCATCTTCGTCCGCACCCAGATGGGCGCCGACCGCGTCGCCGAGCAGCTCATCGAGGCCGGCGTGAAGGCCGACGCGCTGCACGGCGGGATGACCCAGGGCGCCCGTACCCGCGTCCTCGGCGACTTCAAGGACGGCTACGTCAACGTCGTCGTCGCGACCGACGTCGCCGCCCGTGGCATCCACGTCGACGGCATCGACCTGGTCCTGAACGTGGACCCGGCCGGTGACCACAAGGACTACCTGCACCGCTCCGGCCGCACCGCGCGGGCCGGCCGCTCCGGCGCCGTCGTCACCCTGGTGCTGCCGCACCAGCGCCGCGGCGTGTTCCGCCTGATGGAGGACGCGGGCGTGGACGCCTCGCGCCACATCCTCGACCACGCCTTCGACGCCGAGGTCGCCAAGATCACCGGCGCCCGCTCGCTGATCGAGGTCCAGGCCGAGAGCGCGGCCGGCATCGCCGGTGCCGCCGAGCGCGAGCTCGCCGACATGACCCGCCAGCTGGAGCGCGCGCAGCGCCGCGCCACCGAGCTGCGCGAGGAGGCCGACCGTCTGGCCGCCCGTGCCGCGCGCGAGCGGGCCGAGCTGGGCATCGTGGACGAGGAGCCGGCCGCCGAGGAGACCGGCGAGTCGGTCGCGGCCGAGGCCGCTCCGGCTGCTGCCGAGGCCCCCGCCGCCGCGCCGCAGGCCGAGGAGCGCGCCCCGTCGTACCGCGAGGCGCGCACCGAGCGTCCGGCCTTCGGCCGTGACCGCGACCGCGACCGGGACCGTGACGACCGCCGCTCCGGTGGCTTCGGCCGGGACTGCGACCGGGACGGCGGCCGGGACCGTGACGACCGTCGTTCGGGCGGCTTCGCCGGCCGTGACCGGGACGACCGTCGCTCCGGTGGCTTCGACCGTGACCGTGGTGGCGACCGCGGTGGCTTCAACCGTGACCGTGGCGGCTTCGCCGGCCGTGACCGGGACGACCGTCGCTCGGGCGGTTTCGACCGTGACCGTGGTGGCGACCGCGGTGGCTTCAACCGTGACCGTGGCGGCTTCGCCGGCCGTGACCGGGACGACCGTCGCTCCGGTGGCTTCGACCGTGACCGTGGTGGCGACCGCGGTGGCTTCAACCGCGACCGCGACGACCGCGGCGGCCGTTCCTTCGGTGACCGTCCGGCCCGCTCCTTCGGCGACCGTCCGTCCTTCGGCCGGGACCGCGACGAGCGCGGCGGCAGCAGCCGTCCGTTCTCGCGCCGCGACGACCACCGCTCCGGCGGCCGTCCGCAGGCCGACCGCGGTGGCTTCAACCGCAACGGTGGCGGCTTCGACCGTGACCGCGGCGGCGACCGCGCCGGCGGCTTCAACCGCGACGACCGCAAGCCGCGCTGGAAGAACTGACGCCGTAGGGCGGTAGTCGACCGCCCACCCGGCCGAACGTGAACGTACGAAGGGCCCGCTCCCCCGGAGCGGGCCCTTCGCGTTTCCCCGCTACCCCCCGTTTTCCCCCCGGTACCCCCGGCACCTCGTCGTGCCTCCCGAGGTGTTGTTCTGGAAGTGAGAATAACCTGTGGCGCGCGGCCGCGATAGTGCCGTAGCGTCCGGGGCATGAGCAGCAGACTGCACGACGTGGCGCGGGTGAACGAGGAGATCGCCGGGCGGGGGAGCTACCGGACGGCCGGGGGCGAACTCGTCGAGGTGGGCGAGCAGTTGACGGCGGCGCGGGCCGGCACGGTGTCGTACGCGCCGCAGGCGCTGGAGGCGCTGGTGGCGGCGGGCGCGCCCGGGCCCGGGCCGCGCGGGAGCGTCGAGGTGACGGCCGAGGGGAGCATCGAGGCCGCCGGGCGGCTGGTCCGGGCCGGAGCCGGTCAGGTCGGGGTGCTGAACTTCGCCTCCGCGCGCAACCCCGGTGGCGGGTACCTGCGCGGCGCCCGTGCCCAGGAGGAGGACGTCTGCCGCAGCGCGCTGCTGTACAGCTGCCTGCTGGAGGCGCCGGACTACTACGAGGCGCACCGGGCCTCCGACGACCTCCGGTACAGCCACCGGGTGATCGTCTCGCCCGGCGTGCCGGTGATCCGGGACGGGCGCGGCGAGCTGAGCGCGCAGCCGTACCCGGTCACCTTCCTGACCTCGCCCGCGCCCAACGCCGGCCAGCTGGAACGGCGTTCGGCCGGGACGGACGTCCGGGGCGTGCTCGCCGAGCGGGCCCTGCGGGTGCTCGCGGCGGCGGCCCGGCACGAGGTGCGTGCGCTGGTGCTCGGTGCCTGGGGCTGCGGGGTGTTCGGCAACGATCCGGCGCAGGTCGCCGAGGCCTTCGAGGGCGCGCTGGCGCGGTACGGGGCGGCCTTCGACCGGGTGGTGTTCGCGGTCTGGGACCGTACGCCGGTCTCGCCGAACCGGGCCGCGTTCGAGGCCCGGTTCGGCGCGGAGAGCCGGCCGTCGCGGCCGTAGCGGGCTCGGTGCTCGCGGTGCTTCCGAAGCTCCGGGGGGTGGCGGCGGTGAGCGGTCAGCGGCGTTTGCGGTTCCTGCGGGCGGACAGCGCCGTCGTGGCCGTGGAGGCCGCCGCGACCACGGCGGTGACGGCGAACACGGACGGCCAGGCGCCGATCCTCTTCGCCAGCGGGTGCGAGCCGCCGAAGGCCGCCAGGTACAGGCCGGTCAGCGCCGCCGCCGCGCCCGCGCCGGAACTGCGGCGCCACTGCGCGGCCGCCCCGGCACCGGCCGCCGCCAGCACCGCGCCGCCCAGCTCGCGCCGGCCGGTCCAGCGGGCCACGCCGTAACCGCCGACCAGACCGCTCGCCGCGGTCACTGCGGCGGGTGCGCCGGCCGCGAGCGCGTTCGGGACCTTCGCCATCGTCGACTCCACTCCTCGGGGCTGCATCGGCTTCCGACCCTAACCCGGCCGGGCCGACGAGCCCGCGCAGGCGCCGGAGGAGGACCCGGTCGCTAGTGGACGGCCGTCCCGGCGGACCGCCCCGGGACGGTGCGGGCGAGCAGCCGGGCCGCCTCCGCCGGTTCGAGCACCCGCTCCAGCCGGAGGTCGCCCGGGACCTCCTGGACGAACCGCCCGGCCGACCAACTGCGCTCGTACGACAGCGGCTCCAGCACCAGGGTGCGCAGGCCGTCCAGCACCGGGACGTCGCTCGGCGTGCCCTCGTTCCGGATCCGGGAGCCGTCCGGGGCGACCAGGTCGAAGGCGCCGGTCGCGATCGGCCGTCGGGTGTCCAGGACGGCCGTCCGGGCCAGCGCCACCACCTCCGGGTCCTGCGGGGCGCCGGGCAGGTGGCCGCCGCCGATCAGCACGTCGGCGAGCAGGGTGTGCAGCTGGAAGGTGTCGCTCAGGCCGGTCATCCGCAGCAGGTAGCCGGTGCCGGTGGGGCGGTCCAGCACCAGCAGCGGCTCGTCGTCCAGCACCAGCGCCAGGTGGGTGAGGCCCTTGAAGTCGTGCCGCTCGCCCCCGTACCGGCCGAACAGCTCCACCAGCGCCCCGGTCACGCCCGAGGCGCGGGCCTCGGCCCGGACCGGGGCGTGCGCGTACACCGCCCAGGACGCCTGCTGCCACAGCCGCAGCGTCCACCAGCCGACCACGGCCAGGTGCGCGTGCCACTCGTCCAGCCGCGCCGGGTCGGCGATCCGCTCGTGCGCCGCGGCCGGGTCGTCCTCCGCAGGGTCCGGCAGCGGGCCGCCGCCGGTCTCGGCCCAGCGCCGCACCAGCAGCTCGGTGCCGGTCAGCGCCCCGCGCAGGCCGGCCAGCACCGGACCGGCGCAGGCGACCGGGTCGGCCCCGTGCTCGACGCAGGCGCCCACCACCATGGCCAGGTGGGCGCGCGGGAACGGCGGGGCGTCCGGCAGCAGCGCGGCCAGCCGGGGGCCGGCGGCCACCCGCTCGGCCGGGTCGGCCGGGCCGAACAGCCCGCCGAGCCGGCCGAGGACGGGGCCGAAGCGTTCGTCGTCCCCGGCGGCGACCGCCGCCTCCAGTTCGGTCACGGCTTCCAGGAGGGCGGGCTGCTGACGGTGCGACGGCGTCTGCTCGGTGGACATCCGCCGCAGCATAGGCGGCCGAGTCGGTCCGGTCGAAACGCCCCCGGGGCAGGGCCGGGTGACGGATACTCGCGCGGTGACCGCGTCTCCTGTTCCCCCCGGTGCTCCCGGGGTCGTCGAGGCCGCCAGGACCGTCGAGCCGGCCCTGAAAGTGGCGTCGCTCGAACTGTTCCTCGACCTCGTCTTCGTCTTCACCATCACCCAGCTCACCGGCAGTCTGGTCCACCACCTCACCCCCGGCGGGTTCGCCCAGGTGCTGGTGATGCTGGCCGTGATCTGGTGGATGTACGACGCCTTCATCTGGCTGACCAACGCCATGCCGCCGCGCACCCACGGCCGGCGCGGGCTGCTGATGCTGGCGATGGGTGCCTTCGTGGTGATCTCGCTGTCCGTCCCGCACGCCTTCGAGGGCAGCGGCGCCGCCTTCGGCTGGGCGTACCTGGTGGTGGTCGTGCTGCACACCGGGATGTTCGTCGCCGCCGGGGTCACGCCCGCCGCGGTGCTGCGGATGGGCGCGAGCAACCTGGTCGTCGGCACCCTGGTGGTGGCCGGCGGCTACCTCACCGGGACGGTCCAACTCGGCTTCTGGACAGCCGCCTTCGCCATGCAGTTCGTGACCCCGTGGGTCGCCGGGCTGCCCGAGTTCCGGCTGCGCGCCGACCACTTCGTGGAGCGGCACGGGCTGATCGTGATCATCGCCTTCGGCGAGTCGGTGATCGCGATCGGCGTCGGCGCCGGGACCGCCGAGCTCGGGCCCGCGCTGATCGCCGTGGCGCTGCTCGGCCTGACCGTCTGCGTCGGTCTCTGGTGGGCGTACTTCGGGCACGACGACGACGCCCGCGCCGAACACCGGATGGCCGCGCTGCCCTCCGACCAGCGCAACCGGGCGGCCGTCTCCGTCTACTACCTCGGCCACTTCGGGCTGCTGCTCGGCGTGCTGCTGTTCGCCGCCGGGGTCAAGTCCGCGGTCGGCCACCCGGGCGCCGCGATCAGCCTGCCGCAGGCCGTCGCGCTGGCCGGGGGGATCACCCTCTACCTGGTGGTCAACACCGCCCTGCGCGGCTTCTTCGGCCTGCGCCCCAACCTGCCCCGGCTGCTCGGCGCGCTGCTGGTCGCGGGCACCGTGCCGCTCGGCACCCGGGTGTCGGCGCTGGTCCAGATCGGTGTGGTGGCGGCGGTGCTGGCCGCGGTCTTCGGCTACGAGGCCTGTCGGTACCCGGTGGCAGACTTCGACCGTGACTGACTCCGCGATCACCGACGGCAGCTACCTCGTCCGCAACGTCGGCAGCGGCCTGCTGCTCCGGGTCGCCGACGCCTCCCGGCGCAGCGGCGCCCGGATCGTCCTGGGCGCGGACGACGGCACCGACGCCGAGCTCTGGCGCCTCACCGCCGTCCACCCGGGCGGCGCGCTCGTCCACCTGGAGAACGCCGCCAGCGGCAAGCGCCTCGACGTCACCGGCGCCTCCCCGGACAACGGCGTGCCGATCCAGCAGTGGGGCGCCAACGCCTTCGGCGCCCAGGAATGGCTGCTGGAGGCCCACGTGGACGCCCCGGGGACGTACACCGTCACCAGCTTCGTCAGCGGCAAGCCGCTGACGGCGCCGGACGGGCCGGACGGCGTCGTCCACCAGTGGGAGGACGTCGACGCGCCGGCCCAGTGGTGGCGCTTCGAGCGGCGGGGGTGACGGGGGCCGGGCGCCTGCCGCTCGGCCCGGGCGGGGGCCGTCGGGCCGGTCGTGGGCCGGGCGCCGGTCAGGCTGCGAGGTTGGTGCGGACGGCGTCCAGTTCCTCCTCGGTGACGCCGTGGTGGCGCAGGTAGGCGGGGACCGAGCCGTGGTGGGTGTGGATCCAGGCGAGGGAGGAGGCGAGGAGTTCGGCGCCGACCGGGCGGGAGACGCGCTCGGTGCCGGTCTCGTCGATGTACGGGGTGGGGCCCTTGTCCAGACCGAGGCCGAGGTTGGAGAGCAGGAAGTCGGCGGTGATGTCGGCCTCGGAGGCGCCCAGCAGGGACTGCAGGACGGCGATGGTGAGGCCGGTGCGGTCCTTGCCGACGGCGCAGTGGACGACCACGGCCAGGGACTCCGGCGCGGCGAGGCGGCGCACGACGGCGGCGAGCGAGGAGCCGGCCGTTTCGGCCATGAAGGGGTAGAGCGACGCCTGGTCCTCGGGCCAGGGCCGGTCGACGTCGCCGCGGTCGGCGGGCAGGGTCGGCACGTGGAGGGTCTCGTGGTCGAGGCCGTGCCGCTGGTCCGGCCAGACGTCCAGCTCGAACGCGCTGCGCAGGTCGATCACCGTCCGCAGGCCGAGGGCCTTGAGCCGCCGGGCGCCCTCCTCGGTGAGCGTGTGGAAGGAGCCGGAGCGGTAGAGCACGCCCCGGCGGAGGGCGCCGATGCCGCCCGCGTCACGGAAGTTGCGCACACCGGGGATGTCGATGAAGGCGTCGGTCATGGCCTCCACCGTACGGGCGGGGACCGGCGTGCGGAAGGAAACCGGAGGGGGCCGTTCGGTGGCGGGGCGACGCTGTCCGAAACCGGTCCCCGAAGCGGTGCGGATCGGCCTCCGGGGGCGGTGCGGGGCGGTTTCCTCGGCGGGCGCCGGGGCGGCTTCCGGGCCGGTGCGAGCCGGTGTGGATCGGGGCTCAGCGGCCGCCCGAGACGTCGAGGAACGCCCCCGTGGTGTACGAGGCGGCCGGGGAGAGCAGGAAGAGGATCGCCTCGGCGACCTCCTCCGGCTGCCCGCCGCGCCGCATCGGCAGGCCGGGGGCGACCCGGTCGACCCGCCCGGGCTCGCCGCCGAGCGCGTGGATCCCGGTGTGGATCAGTCCGGGCCGTACCGCGTTGACCCGGATCCCCTCGGCCGCGACCTCCAGCGCGAGGCCGCGGGTCATCGAGTCCACGGCGCCCTTGGCGGCCGCGTAGTCGACGTACTCGTTCGGCGAGCCGATCCGGGAGGCGGCCGAGGAGACGTTGACGATGGCGCCGCCGCGGCCGCCGTACCGGGTGGACATCCGGCGGACGGCCTGGGCCGCGCAGAGGAACGGGCCGGTGATGTTGGCGGCCCAGATCCGGTTCAGCCGGTCCTCGTCGATCTCCTCCAGCCGGCACTGCCCCTCCAGCGTGCCGGCGTTGTTCACCAGGCCGGTGAGCGGCCCGAGTTCGGCGTCCACGGTGGCGAACAGCCGCTCCACCTCGGCGGTCCGGCTGACGTCGGCGCGCACGGCGACGGCAGCACCGCCCTCGGCCCGGATCGCGTCCACGACGGAGGCCGCCGAGGCCTCGTCCGTACGGTAGTTGACGCAGACCCGGTGGCCGTGGCGGGCGGCCAGCAGCGCGGTGGCGGCACCGATGCCGCGGCCGGCGCCGGTGACGAGCAGGACCTCGTCGGTGGTGGTGGTCGACATGGGCCTTACGCTACCCGGCCGTTGGGCCCGCCGGGCCTGTTGTGGCCGTTGTGCCTGTCGGACTTGCTGGGCCCGTTGAGCCGGTCGTGCCCGCCGTGCCCGCTCCGGCCGCCGCGCCTGCCGCGGCCGCCCGCAGCGCCGCGACCTTCGGTGCGCGGCTCCGCGGCGAGTCGAGGCCGAAACCGCGGGCGTCGCCGAGCTCCTCGCGGACGAAGGCCTCGGTGCGGGCCACCGCCTCCCGCAGGGCGTCGTCGAGCGGGGCGAAGGGCAGCAGGACGATCTCGGCCCGCTCGGTGTCGTACTCCCACAGCCCCACGATCCGGCCGCGGTCGAGCACGAGGTGGGTCTGCGGGTCGGCCTCGCTGCCGAAGGCGCGGCCGGCCCGGCCGGCGGGCAGCGGGCGGGCGGCGTCGGCGGGGTCCAGCAGCCGGGGCAGCTCGCGGTGCAGCAGGTGGATGCCGTCGATGCCGGCCAGCAGGGTGTAGTGCGGGGTGCGGGGCGCCGTGAACTCGGCGAACTCCTCGGCGAGTTCGGGTGGGAGCAGGAGCTCGGAGCCGGGCGCGAGCGGCACCGGGCCGGCCTCGGCGACGGCGCGGCGGGCGGTGGCGGCGGTGAAGCCGGAGAACCAGCGGAAGTGTTTGAGGGTGGCCGGCCCGGCCCAGGAGAAGTAGCGGCTGGCGAGATCGACGGCGTCCCCCGCGACCGGCTGGTCCCAGCCGACGTAGCCGTAACGCTGTTGGTCCAGGCGGCCGTTGACGGGCACCCGGCGGATCCGGCCGCGCGACTGCAGCAGCCCGAGGGCGAGCGGCAGGGTGCTGGTGAGGCCGCGCTTGCGGCCCGCCTCGCCGAGCGGGCGGACGGCATCGCCGACCGACTCCCGGATCGTGGTCGGGTCCAGCGGTTCGTCCCGCGACAGCACGCGCTCGATGGCCAGGCAGAGCTTCTCCACCTCGTCCCGGCCGACCCCCAGGTGCTTCTCCGCCGCGGCCAGTTCGCCCGCGGACGAGGCCGCGCCGACGGCCAGGCCGAGCGCGAAGTCGGCGGCCGGCAGCACGTAGGTGCAGCCCCGCGCGGACGGCAGCTCGTGCACCTCCAGCCCGGCCACCGCCGCGTCCACCGCCGTCCGTCCGAGCCCGGCCCGGGCGAACAGGCCCAGGTACGGCGCCGCGCCGCCCACCGAACGGGCCCAGCCGGTGGCCGCCAGCACCTCGGCGGCGGACCGGCCGGTGTGCGGGCGGTCCAGCCACTGCCGGTGCGCCCACCAGGCCCGCAGCTTCTCGACACCGACGGCTGCCACCGCTTCCACGTGGGGATCGTGCTCCATGGGGCCCAGTATCGGCGGCCGGGCGGACCCCGGAGCGGAATTGGCTCGCCCGGCGCGGCCGGTTCCGGAGAGGATGCCGGTACCCGTTCCGCAGCCCGTCCGGACGCCTTCCGGGAGGAGACCACCCGTGCCCGCAGCCACGCCCGGCGCCGTCCTGCTCTCCGGCATCGTCGGATCCACCGCGTACGGCTTCGCCCACGCCGGCTCCGACCTCGACCGGCTGGGCCTGTTCGCCACCCCCACCGAGGAGTTGCACGGCCTGCACCGCCCGGCCGAGTCGCACGTCAGCACCGCGCCCGACCTCACCCTGCACGAGGCCGCCAAATGGTGCCGGCTCGCGCTGACCTGCAACCCGACCGCCTCCGAACTCGTCTGGCTGCCCGACGACCTGTACGAGACCCGCACCCCGCTCGGCGAGGAACTGATCGGCATCCGCACAGCCTTCCTCAGCGCACCGGGCGTGCGGAAGGCCTATCTCGGCTACGCCGACCAGCAGTTCCGCAAACTGCTGA
The DNA here is from genome assembly GCF_040685975.1 of Kitasatospora sp. NPDC086791. Lineage (NCBI taxonomy): Bacteria > Bacillati > Actinomycetota > Actinomycetes > Kitasatosporales > Streptomycetaceae > Kitasatospora > Kitasatospora sp. NPDC086791. The sequence continues at coordinate 150,901 of NZ_JBFBOC010000009.1, forward strand.
CCCGCGACACCACCGACCAGGCCACCCGCCGCCGGGCCGCCAAGCACGCCCGGCACCTGGTCCGGCTGGTCGAGCAGGCCGTGCGCCTGCACGAGACCGGCCGCAACCTGATCCGGCTGCCCGACCCCGAACGGATCCGCGACCTCGGCGAACGCATCGCCGACCGCCCGTCCGTCGCCGAGTCCCTGCTCGCCGACGCCGCCGACCGCCTGACCGGCCCCGGAGTCCTGCCCGCCGCCCCCGACCCGCGCCCCGCCGAGGCCTGGCTCCGCCGCGTCCGCGCCGCCCACTACACCCCGCCTCAAGGACCGCTGCACAGCCCCGGCGCGCCCGCGCAATCCACTGGCGGAGCCCTGGGCCCCACCGGGTAGGATCGCCGTGGCTCTCCCCGCCAGGCACCACAGGGGACCAAGAGCCTCGGGGCACTAGCTCAATTGGCAGAGCTGCGGACTTTTAATCCGTAGGTTCAGGGTTCGAGCCCCTGGTGCCCCACCGCGAACAGCAAGGCCCCCACCAGGCAGGACGCCGCTGGTGGGGGCTTTGCTGTTGGCGTGCGTGCCGGAGTCGGCCGCCTGTGCCGGCTCGCTGCCGGCCCGAAGGCGCGGACGCAACTGCCGACCGCACCGCCGTGCGGCCGGTCGGGGAGCCGCGCTACTCGCTCTGCGGGTTCGGCGGCGGCTGTGGGCCGCCGATGCCTCCCGACCCGCCGGACGTCGGGGTCCGAGCGTCGTCGCTCATGGTCTCCTCCATCTCCTCGACCGCCGGGGCCTCGTCCGGCAGGGGCATCACGGGGTGCATCGGTACCCGGGTCGGGCCTCGGGAACCGCGGCCGCGCTGGCCGCGCCATTGGCCCTGCTCATGTGGGTGGACCGTGCCGCTCATAGGGTCGTCTCCTCTGCTTCGGGACCCACCATCGTTGCGCGGAGGCCGGCCGGGCGGGGCGCATTCGGCCGGCAGTGCTGCACGAGCGCGATACCGGCGGTCAGATCATCGACCCACGGACCCCACCCCCAACCGCCGCACTCAACGCACTTCCCGCGCTCGACCGGGGCGACCGGAATGCCCCCGACCGCGGTCACCGGGTGGCCGGGACGTACGGCATGACGCGGTACCCGGCGAGATTGACCCGACCGCGGATCCACGCGTCGGCGGACTCCCGGATCGCGAACTCCAACGGGCGCACCCCGCTGGTACCGGCGGACACCAGGCCGCCGGTCTCGGCGTCGCGGATCACCCACGGACGCCTACCCCGGTCGTCGGCCGGCAGCTCCTCGACGGAGTAACGGGATGCGACGCGCTGGGCGGCCGTCAGGCCGTCGGCGTAAGACACCCGCACGATGGCGCGACTGCCGTCGGCCAGGCCGACCGTGATCGTGGTGGCACTGTCGTCGCCCATCCACCGTTCGAGGTCGGCGGTCGAGCCGCTGCCCAGCATCAGCGCCATGCCGCGCCGCTGGCAATCGTCCATCGGCAGCGCGCGCACGGTCTGCCAGAGGGTGTCGAGCGCGGTCCGGGGCGTTTGGGTGACGGGCTCCAGGTAGCCGTCCACCGATACCGTCAGGTCAGTGCGCAGCATGCGTCGTCTCCTCGATGCACTGCGGGTGGGCGACGACGGGCCAGCCGAGCGGGGCTTGGCCCTCGCCGGTCGGCGTGTATACGTGGCCCGCGGGGATCAACTCGCTGCCTTCGCGATCACAACGGATACAGGCCGTGGCCTGCAGCTGGTTGCGGGTGTACCGGGCAAGTGTCACAAGACCAGAGTCGTCTGATTGACCATCACAGCCGATCCCCGGTCGGTAATCTCACTGTGAGATACATCGCCAAGTGCGAAGGAGCTGACCGTGGGTACCGCCCTGCAGCCGATCAGACTTCCGGATCTCGCATGGCAGAACGCCGAGGTGCGCGACGCACTCCGCCGCCGGGACGTGGCTACGTTGTTCCGCTACGTCCAGCACCACAGCGGCGCCAGCCAGGCCCGCATCGGGGCCCAGACTGGTATGACCCAGAGTCGCGTCAACGAGATCATCAACGGCAGGAGAGGCGTCACCCAGCTGGACGTCTTCGAGCGCATCGCCGACGGCCTCCAGATGCCTGACCCCGCCCGCCGCCTGCTCGGCCTCGCCCCACGCGCCGAGGGCCAGCGCACCGTCGGAGCGGCTTTCGATCTGGCCGCGTTCCCGGAGATCGTCCGGGTCTACAACGACCAGGCTTCGGCGACGGCTGAGATCCAACGCGCGGCCCGGTCCGCGGGGGAGCTGGACGTGCTGGCCGTACGCGGGCTCGGCCTGCTCGCCCTTCGGGACTCGTTGCTGCGGCAACATCTCGACCGCGACGGAGACCCCGGGCCGCGGCTGCGGGTGCTCCTCCTCGACCCGGAGTCGCCGGCGGCTGTTCGGCGGGCGGAGGAGATCGGCGAGTCCCCGGAGTCGCTCTTCAACGGAATCCTCCTCGCGGAGGCGCGGCTGCGGGAGCTCGCGGACGTCTGGCCCGTCGAGGTGTATCGGTACACGTCGGTGCCGGTATGGCGGCTCATCAGGCTGGATCGCACCCTGTACGTGGGGGCGTTCGACTCGGATTGGGAAGGCCACAAGTCGGCGACGTATAAGGTGCTGCCCACTCCCAGCGGGCCTCTGTACCGGGGCTGGCTCAGGCAGTTCGAGGTGTTGCTGGACAGCGCGGAACGCGTGATCTGACGGAGGGAACAGGATGGCGATCGAAGCCGAGCTGAAAGCGGTGGTGCGCGACCCCGAGAGCGTCCTCGCGCAGTTGAAGGGCCGGTACGGCACCGGCCGTGCCGAGGTATACCAGGACACCTACTACGACGCGCCGGACGGCAGCCTGATGGGCGCCGACCGGGAGCTGCGGATCAGGACCGTTCACGGCCCGGACGACACCCGTACCGTGCTCACCTACAAGGGCGCCCGGGTCGATGAGGCGTCCGGGTCGAAGCCGGAGGCAGAGACCCGCGTGGAGGATGCGGATGCCGCGCACGCGATCGTCCGGGGCCTCGGCCTTGTCCCGCGCATCCGGTTCGAGAAGCGGTGCCGCAACTACACGTTCGAGCGTGACGGGCGGTCGTTGCTCGCCACGCTCGTCCGGGTCCCCGAGCTCGGCGCGACGTTCATTGAGGTCGAGACATCGGCTCCTGGCCAGGACGATCTCGGACTGGCGCTCACCGTTGTCCGGGCCGTTCTGGCCGACCTCGGGATCGCCGAGGACGACCTGACGACTGAGCTCTACACCGACGCCGTCGCGGCCGCACGGCCCTGACGCGACGAACCGCCCCCGCCCGGGCGCTCGCGATAACGGGCGACCTGCACGAGGCGTGCGACATCGCGCGCGGGGCCCTCGAACTGGCGGCGCCACCGTGGTGCAGCCGCTGGTCCTACGGGCTCAGGTGCTGCAGAAGTCTCTCGCGCCATGGGCCCGGGAGAAGCCCGTGCTGGAGCTCGGCACGCGCGTGAGAGAGTCGGCGGCGCAGCTGGTTCACGCGTGAGGAGGCCGGCCATGGAGTGGGAGACGTTCGGGCGCAGGCAGGTGTACGGCAGCCCGTGGGTGGAGGTGTGGCTCGACGACGTCGAGGTGCCCGGCCTCGGCCGGATCGATCACCACGTCGTCCGCTACCCCCGGGCCTCGACCACATCCGTCGTGACCAACGAGCGCGGCGAGTACCTCCTACTGCATCGGCACCGGTTCATCACCGGCCGCTGGGGCTGGGAGGTGCCGGCCGGGTGGGCCGAGCCCGGCGAAGACCCGGCTGTCGCGATCGCCCGCGAGGTCGAGGAAGAGACCGGTTGGAGGGCCGGCTACATCGAGCTGCTGACCGAGTACGACGCCATGGCCGGCATCTCGGACGCGCACTTCCGCTGTTTCCACATCACCGGTTGCACGCAGGTCGGCGCCCCGGAGGACGTGGCCGAGTCGACGCGTATCGAGTGGCTGTCCGAGGCCGAGGTGGTCAAGCTGCTGACGGGCGGCGAGATCAACGACGGTCCCTCGCACGCGGCGCTCTCCTACTACCTCGGCCCGCACCGCCTCTCCCGGAAGCCCTGACTCCTGATCCGACGAAACGCCCCCGCTCGGCTGAAGCCGAGCGCGGGCGTCGGGGGGTCAGGGGTGGGTGGGGAGGAGTTCGACGCCGGGGGTGAGGTGGAAGGGGGTGGGGTCCTCGATGGGGTGGCGTTCGGTGGCGGGTAGTTGGTCGCGGCGGTCCAGCCAGGTGGTGAGGCGGGTGAGGGCGCTGCGGTCGCGGGCGGCCGGGTCGGCGTCGGTGGGGCCGGACTCGCGGAGCAGGACGCGGGCCGGACGTCCGGTGGGGTCGGCCGGGGTGGTGGCGAGGACGGTGAAGGTGGTGCCCGGGGTGAAGGTCACCCGGGGCTCCTCGGTGGTGCCGGAGCCGAAGACGGCGGTGCGCCGGGCGGTGGCCGACCAGATGAAGAACTCGACCGTGGCGCCCGGGAGTTCGACGGCGGTGGCGGCCAGGCCGGTGACCGGGGCTGGCTCGGTCAGCCGTCGGCCGACGCGGTAGTGGGACAGCAGGTCCGCCGGTTCGGGGCCGGGCGGGGCGCAGAGCAGGACCGCGCCGTGGTGGCTGGGGAGGCGGCGCAGGCCGGAGCCGAGGCAGCGGAGGAAGGGGGCGAGCGCCGGGTCGCCGGAGCGGGCGGCCGCGACCAACTCGGCCCGGGGGACGGGGATTCCGGTGTCGCCGTGGTGGAGGAGGACGGCGGCGAGGTCGGGCTTGATGTCGTCCTTGGCGGTGGAGCGCAGGGCCGGCAGCCGGGTGGCGACCTGGTCGACCCGGGCCGAGCAGCGCTGGTAGTGCTCGCCGAGCAGGGCCCGGACGGCGTCGCGGTCGTCGGGGCCGCTGACGGGGACGGGGACGGGGGCGGGGGAGGACTCCGGGTCCGGGGTGAGCAGGCGGGTTTGGGGGCGGGCGGGGGGCGCCTCGGTGGTGTCGGGGGCGTCGCCGGTCGGGTCCGGGTCGAGGGGCGGGGCGGGGTCGCCGGTCGGGTCCGGGTCGAGGGGCGGGGCGGGGTCTTCGTCGGGGGTTTCGGCGGGGACGGGGAGGAGTTCCTCGGTCGGTTCCTCGTCCGGGGGTAGGTCCGGGGTCAGGGCCGGGGCCGTCTGGGTGGGCGGGGTGGGGGGTGCGGTGGTCGGCTCGGCGGGTTCGGCGGGCGGTTCGGGTCGGTGGCCGCCCTCGGCAGCGGTGCGGGCGGGTGTCGAACCGTACGTGGCCGGGGCGGTCGGCCTGCGGGGCCCCGCGATGGGTTCGTCCGGTCCGCCGCTGGTCGAGGTCCGGACGGGTGGGCCCACGGCGGCGGGTACCGGCCTGGGGATCGGGTCGGGGAGGGGTGCGGGGAGCGGGTCGGTGGCGGGGGTGGTCGGCACCCCGGCTTCGGCTTCGGCGTCCGGCGCGGGTTCGTCCGGGGCGGCGCCCAGGGACCCGGCGGTGACGGCCGGGGCCGCCGGGGCCGTCGGGGCCGCGATGGCCGCGGGCGTGGCGGCGGGCGTGACCTGGGCGGGGGCCGGCACGGCGGTGGGCATGCCCTGCGGCACCACCCCGGGCCGGGCCGCCGGGCCGATCCCGTACGCCACCGGCGCCACGCCCGGTACGGCTCCGGCGGGCTGTTCGGGGCCGAGCCAGTCCAGACCGTGCATCCGGGCGACGAAGCGGGCGATCCGTTCGGTCGCGGGCTCCAGCAGCCCGTGGACGAGGAGCCCGAATCCCTGGGCGCCGGCCGCCGGGAGCCGGTCGAGCAGGGTGCCCAGCTCTTCGAAGACCTCGGCGTCGACCGGGCGGTCCCGCTCGCCGACGATCAGCAGGGGGCGGGCCGACTCGGGCCGGCGGAAGCGCGGGGTGAGCACGTGCGGGGGCTCCGGCCGCAGCCAGAGGCCGGCCGGGACGGCCTCCAGCGCCCAGTACGGGAACGCGTCGAAGACGGCGGGACCGGCGGTGTGCCAGGCCGCCCCGCCGTTGCGCCAGGCGGAGGGGACGGTGCCCTGGCCGGGTGCGGCGGCGAGGCGCAGCAGGTAGGGCTCCCAGCAGGCGTGGCCTCGGGAGTCGAGGACGTAGGAGGTGGGGCCGCCCGGCCCGATCACCGGCAGGCCGATCGCGGCGTTCACCGGGTGGGCCAGCCGGGCGGACAACGCGCCGGTGAGAGTGGAGAGTTCGGCGGGGGTGGCCCAGGGCGCGCTGACCAGCAGCCGGGCCGAGCCGACGGGCAGGGCGGCCACGACGTCCGCGAAGTCCTCGGGCAGCAGGACCGGCAGCGCGGGTGTCCCGACGACCAGGACGACGGTGCCGGGCGGGGCGCCGGCCAGCGCGAGGTCGGGGAGCGGGTCGGCGGGCCGGGCGGCCGGGTGGGTGAGCCAGTAGCCGACCGGCAGCCGGTGCACCTGGACGGCGGGCGCGCCGGACACGCCGGACACGGCGGGTACGGCAGGAACGACAGGGACGGTGGAAACCGCAGGGACCGCAGGGACCGCAGGGACCACGGGCACGATGGCGGTGGTCGGCGCGGCGGCGTGGTGCGGATCGATCGGGGCGGTGGCGCCGATGGTCTCGCGCACCCGGCGCGGCGCGGCCCCGGGGGCACAGTGCCACCAGGAGGCCCCCTCGGGGGCGCCGACGGGGGTGGTGACCTTGAGGTTGCCGTCCTGGGTGATCTCCACCAGGCCGTCCGGCGCGACCACCGGCAGGCCCGCCCGGTCGGCGACGACCTCGGCCGGCCGGCGGCCGTTGGGGGCGAGGGCGGCGAGGCCGGAGGCGGCGAGCACCAGGCTGCCGGCGCCGCGGGAGCGGGCGATCACGCCGAGGTCGGCCATCCGGTCGCGCAGGACGGGGGCCGAGTCGGGAGCGGCGGCGACCACGATGATGCTGTCGGGCACCGGGCGCAGCGCCCCGACGGCGGCGGACAGTTCGTCCTCCCCGGCGGTGGCCGGCGCGATGACGAAGTGCGGTCCGACCGGCCGCAGTTCGGACCGGACGGCGGTCGGGGCGGTGCCCCCGGGCCCGGCGCCCCGGGGCCCGGCGGCTGCGGGTCCGGCGAGCGCGGGCACCGGGGCGTTCGGGTCGGCGCCGTTCGGGCCGGGGGGCAGCGCGGCGGCCGCGCCGCGCCGGCGGCCGAACCGGCGGCGGGGCGCGGCGGGCGACTCGGGATCGCCGGTGGGGCGGCCGCTGCGGGAAGGACTCATCGCCGGGGTAAACGGACCCGGCTCGGCCACGGGTTCAGCCGCCCGGTGGTCGGTGCGGCCGGAGGTCGGCCCGCTTGGCCCGCCCGGCCCGGTCGGTGTGCCCGGCCCGCCCGGCCCGCCCGGCCCGCCCGGTGCGGCAGGCAGGCCCGCCCGGCCCCGGTCACCCCGCCGAGCCGCCGTCCGGCTCCTCCGGCCCCGGCATCAGGCCCGTCTGCACCTGGACCGTCCGGCGCCGGGTGATGTGCAGGGCGCGCCCCGGCGGCAGTTGGCGCGGCTTGACGCTGCCGAACAGGGTGCCCTCGCTCGGCGGACAGGACAGCAGGGTGACCGGCGTGTTGACGTCCTGGAGCCGGCGCAGCAGCTGGTCGGAGTAGGCGCGGCCGATGCCGTTGGCCGAACGGGCGACGATCAGGTGCAGGCCGAGTTCGGTGCCCTGGGCGAGGTGGTCGAGGATCGGGCCGAACGGGCTGGCGCCGGACTGTCCGGGGATGAGGTCGTAGTCGTCGACGACGATGAACAGCTCCGGCCCGGTCCACCAGTCGCGCAGCCGCAGCCGGGCCGGGGTGATCTCCTCGCCGGGGAGCCGGGCCTCCATGGCGCGGGCGGCCCCGTTGACCACCTGCCGGAGCACGTCCACCGCGACGGCGTAGCCGAGCCGGTACTCCTCCGGGACGCTGTCGTACAGCCCGCGTCGGAAGTCGACGAGCATGATCCGGGCCTCGGCCGGGGTGTAGGCGGTGGTGATGGCGTCGACCATCAGGCGCAGCAGGTTGGTCTTGCCGCTCTCGCTGTCGCCGACCACGAGCAGGTGGGGGGACTCCTCGAAGTCGTGCCAGAGCGGCGAGATCGCGGTGTCCTCCAGTCCGATGGCGACCCGCAGCCGGCCCTCGGGCGCGGGCAGCGACGCGGCGTCGAGCTGGAGCGGCAGCATCCGCACCTCGGGGGCGCGCGGGCCGGTCCAGTGCTCGTTGACGGCGTCGACCAGGTCGGCGACGCCGTCGGCCAGGCTGTCGCCGTCGCCCTGGCCGTCGATCCGGGGGAGGGCGGTGAGGAAGTGCAGCCGGTCCTGGGTGAGGCCGCGACCGGGGACGCGGGGGACGGTGTCGGCGGCCCGCATGTTGATCATGGAGTCGATCGGGTCGCCGAGCCGCAGCTCGAACTTGGTGCCGAGCTGGTCGCGCAGCCCGCTGGAGAGTTCGCCCCAGCGGGCGGCGGTGACGACCAGGTGGACGCCGTAGTTGAGGCCGCGTCCGGCGATCAGGGTCAGGGCGGGCAGGTAGTCCATGAACTCCTGGCGCAGGGTGCCCCAGCCGTCGACCACCAGGAAGACGTCGCCGTGGCGCTCGTCGGCGAGTGCCGGGTCCCCGGCGGCCCGGCGGCGGCGGAAGGTGGTGACGGAGTCGATGCCGAGCTGGGCGAAGCTCTGTTCGCGGCGGGCGATGATGCCGTTGATCTCGGCGAGGGTGCGGCCGACCCGCTCCGGCTCGTGGCGCCCGGCGACGCCGCCCAGGTGCGGCAGCCCGCGCAGCGCGGAGAGCGTCCCGCCGCCGAAGTCCAGGCAGTAGAACTGCACCTCGCGCGGGGTGTGGGTGAGCGCCAGGCCGGTGATGAGGGTGCGCACCAGGGTGCTCTTGCCGCTCTGCGGGCCGCCCGCGATGCCGACGTGGCCGCCCGCGGCCGAGAGGTCGGCGGTGAGGAGCTCGCGCAGCTGCTGGAAGGGGCGGTCCACCACGCCCACCGGGACGGTCAGGGTGCCGACCGCCGCGCGGTCGTCGGGGGCCAGGCCGTGCCGGGGGGTGGGCGCGAGCGGCGGCAGCAGCTCGTCCAGGGTGGGCGGGGTCTCCAGCGGCGGCAGCCAGACCCGGTGGGCGGGCGGGCCGACGTCGAGCATCCGGGCGGCCGCCAGCTCCAGCAGGGTGACGGTGTTCTCCTCCTCCTCGGCGCGCCGGGCCTCCTCGGCGGCCACCGCCTCCGGGTCGGGACGGCGCGGCGCGGTGTACTCGGTCTCGTAGCGGACGATCTGCCCGGCCACCGCCGCCTGTCGGGCCGCCCCGCGGCGGCGCCGGTACGGCCCGGAGACGTACGCCGCCTTGAAGCGGGTGAGGGTGGCGATGTCGCTGCGCAGGATGCCGTTGCCGGGCTGGGAGGGCAGTTGGTAGGCGTCCGGGACGCCGAGGACGCCGCGGCTCTCCATCGCGGAGAAGGTGCGCAGGCCGACCCGGTAGGACAGGTGGGACTCCAGGGCGTGCATCCGGCCCTCGTCCAGGCGTTGCGAGGCGAGCAGCAGGTGCACGCCGAGCGAGCGGCCGAGCCGGCCGATCATGATGAACAGCTCCATGAAGTCCCGGTGCGCGGACAGCAGTTCGGAGAACTCGTCGACCACGATGAAGAGCGTCGGCATCGGGTCGAGCTGGGCGCCGGCGGCCCGGGCGGTCTCGTAGTCCAGCAGCGAGCTGTAGTTGCCGGCCGAGCGCAGCAGCTCCTGGCGGCGGTTCAGTTCGCCGTGCAGGGCGTCGCGCATCCGGTCGACCAGGGCGGCCTCGTCGGCCAGGTTGGTGATCACCGCCGAGGTGTGCGGGAGTTCGTCCAGACCGAGGAAGGTCGCGCCGCCCTTGAAGTCGACCAGGACGAAGTTCAGCGTCTCGGAGGAGTGGGTCAGCGCGAGTGCCAGCACCAGGGTGCGCAGCAGTTCGGACTTGCCGGAGCCGGTCGCGCCGATCAGCATGCCGTGCGGGCCCATGCCGCCCTGCGCGGACTCCTTGAGGTCCAGCTCCACCGGGTTGCCGTCCGCGCCGACGCCGATCGGCACCCGCAGCCGCTGCCCGCGCGGGCGGTCCGCCCAGCTGCGGCCGACGTCGTGTTGGTGCAGGTCGTTGATGCCCAGCAGGGCGGTGAGGTCGAAGTCGGTGCTGAGCGGCTCGGCGGTGTCCAGCGAGTCGCCCAGCCGGTACGGGGCCATCACGGTGGCGAGCCGGCGGGCGGCCGGGACGGCCAGGGCGTCCGGGCGGCCGAGCGGGGTGGCCTCGTCGCGGCGGTTGCGGTCGGCGGCGACGAGGTCGAGCCGGTCGCCGCTGATCCGCAGCCGCAGCCGGAACGGTGCGTGCTGCCACTCCACGGCCCCGGAGAGGTCCAGCAGGACGGCGTTGCGGTAGCCGGCCAGCAGGGCCCGGCTGCCGGCGGGCAGCTTCACCCCGTCCAGGACGATCACGGTGTACGGCTCGTCGCGGCCCGGCTGGGCGTCCGGCTCGTACGGCGGTCGGTCGGTGAACTCCGGCCCCAGCAGCTGCTCCAGCTCCAGGACGGACTCGGCGACCAGGCGCACCGGCCCGGCGCCGTCGGTGTCGGTCGGGTGCAGGGCGTGCGGCAGCCACTTCAGCCAGGCCCAGTCGGCGCGCCGCTCGGGGGCGACGGCGGCGGCGATGCGCAGCTCGTCCGGGGCGTGGAAGAAGGCGAGCTGGGCGAGCATCGCGCGGGCCAGGGCGCGGGCCGGCTCGGGGTCGGCGGCCGGGTCGTCCTGGCCGGGGGGCCGGGTCCGCGCCGCGGCGGTGCCGTCCTCGTCCTCGGGGTGCTCGCAGCGCAGCAGCACGTGGGCGTAGCCGCGCACGTGGACCGCGATCGGCTGGTCCGCGATCGAGCCGTAGGCGTGGATGAACCGGCGCAGCGCGTGCGCGCACAGCGGTTCCAGGTCCTCCACCGGCTGGGTGGACAGCGGCGCCAGCTTCACGGCGAGGCGCTGGGTGCCGGTGGCGATCCGCACGTCGCCGAAGTCCGGGTGGGCGGTGCGCCGCTCCCACAGCCGCGAGGTGCGCACCAGCGAGGCGAGCGTGCCCGGGCCCGGGTGGCGCCAGGCCAGGGCCTGCCGCTGGTCGACGATGTGGCGGCGGACCTGGCGGCGCATCTGGGAGAGGTAGCGCAGGTAGTCGCGGCGCTCGCCGCGCAGTTGGCGCTTGCGGTCGCTGGCGCCGCGGATCAGCTGGGTCACCAGCATCCCGACGGCGGACAGGCCCATCATGCCCATCGCCACGTAGGTGAGCGGCCCGCCGGAGGACTGCGGGTTGAGGAAGATCATCACCATCGAGAGCGAGCTCAGCGCCATCGGCGCCATGGCGATCATGTTGGACATGCCGTTCTGCTGCTCCGGCAGCACCGGCGGCTCCTGCAACTGGAGCTCGCCGTCCGGCATCACCGGTCCCGGACGCCGGGGCGGGCGGTCGACCACGACCACGCTCAACGGGCTTCTCCTCTCACGGCGCCGGCGGGGTCGCCGGTGGCGGTGCGGGCCCGGCGGCCCGGGCCGGTCGCCGGTGGCGGTGCGGGCCCGGCGGCCCGGGCCGGTCGCCGGTGGCGGTGCGCCCGGCGGCCCGGACCCGCGTCGCACCCGGACGTACGGCCCGCGGGGGGCCGCGGGTTCAGCGGGGGCGGCCGCGGGCGCGTTCCTTCGGACGGGCCCCGGGCCCGGACGCCCGGGGGCGACGCCGCCGGCCGGCTGAACCGCCCGCGCGCCGCCGCCCGTTCCTGGAACGGGAGACCGGGAAGTCCGGCCGCAGCGGAGGGGCGCGACAGGTGAGCGGTACCACGGTGGCGTCAGGGCTGGTCCGGCTGCGGTTCCGCGCCCCCGAGGCCGCGTTCGAACTGGCCCTTCCCGGTGACGTCGTGCTGGCCGACCTGCTGGGCGCCGTCCTCGACTACGCCGGTGCCGCCGTCGAGGAGAACGGCACCGAGCACTCCGGCTGGGTCCTCCAGCGCGCCGGCGGTGCGCCCCTCGACGAGGAGCGCACCCTGGAGGGCCTCGGCCTGCGCGACGGCGAGGAGCTGTTCCTCCGCCCGGGCCAGGAGGCGCTGCCCGAGGTCCACTTCGACGACCTGGTGGACGGCGTGCGGGCCGGCACCACCGCCCGCGGCGACTCCTGGCGGCCCGCCGTCACCCACCACCTCGCGCTGGCCCTCGCCCTGGTGGCGCTGGCCGGCGGCCTGCTGCTGCTCGCCCTGCCCGGCCCGGCGGGCCCCCGCTGCGCCGGGGCGGCCGTCGTCGCGGCCCTGCTGCTCGCGGCCGGGGGCACGGTGACCAGGCTGGTCGCCGACCCGCCGGCCGGGATCGCGCTGGGCGCCGCCGGGGTGGGCTACGCGGCCGCGGCGGCCGCCCTGCTGCCCGGCGTCACCGGGCCGGCCCGGCTGCTGGCGGGCGGTTCGGCGGCGGTCGGGGCGACCGTGCTGGCGCTGGTCGTGGTCGGGGCCGGACCGTTCTTCGCCGGGCTGGCGGCGGCGGCCGTCCTCGCGCTCGGCGCGGGCGTGCTGGCCGTGTACGGGGTGCCCACGACCCACTCGGCCGCGGTGATCGCCGCCGCGGCGGTGCTGTTCGGCGCGTTCGTGCCCGGCCTGGCCTTCAAGCTGGCCGGTCTGCGACTGCCCGCGCTGCCCCGCAACGCGGACGAACTCCAGGAGGAGATCGAGCCGTTCCCGGCCGAGGACGTGTTCGCCCGCAGCCTCGTCGCGGACGGCTACCTGTCCGGCTTCTTCCTCGCCGTCGGCGCCGTGTGCGCGGGCGCCCTCGCCCTGCTGGCCACCGCGCGGGACGGCGGCTGGGGCGCCACCGCGATGTCCGCCGACCTGTCGTTGCTGCTCCTGCTGCACGCCCGGGACATCGGCGGCATCCGCCAGCGGCTGGCCCTGCTGCTGCCGGGCGCGCTGGGCCTCGTCCTGCTGGCCTGGCGGACCGGGCAGGACGCCGGACCCGTCGGCCGGTTCGCGCTGTTCGCGGTGCTGATCGCCGCCGCGGCCGGGCTCGCCGTCGCCGCCTGGACGGTGCCGGGCCGCCGGCTGCTGCCGTACTGGGGCCGGGCCGGGGACCTGCTGCACTCGCTCGCCGCGCTCGCCCTGCTGCCGTTCGCGCTCCAGGTGCTCGGCTTCTACCAGATGATGCGCGGCCTGGCGGGCTGAACCGCCCGGCCGGCGCGACCGCGTCCGACGGCCGGCCGGCCGGCCGGCCCGCCCGTCCGCCCGCAGGCAGCCTGCTCGCGGGCAGCCCGCCCGCTCCGCACCCCGCTCCGAGGAGGACCACCGTCATGCAGTCCCGACGCGACCAGGTCCAGGCCCACCTGTTCGTGATGAGCCGGGTCGCCGCGGGCATCCTGCGCGCCGAGCCGGACGCCCCCGACACGCCCGTCGGCCGGACCAACCGGGGCGCCGTGCTCGGCCTGGCCGTCGCCCTGCTGATCGGGGCCGGCGCCGGCGTCTACGGCCTGATCAAGCCCGGCGGCGCGACCGGCTGGCAGAAGCCCGGCACCCTGGTCGTGGTCAAGGAGAGCGGCGCCCGGTACGTCTTCGCCGACGGCCTGCTCCACCCGGTGCTCAACGAGGCCAGCGCCAGGCTGCTGGCCGGGGACCAGTTGAAGGTCGACCAGGTCTCCGCCCGCTCGCTGGACGGCGCCGCGCGCGGCACCCCGATCGGCATCGTCGGCGCCCCGGACGGGCTGCCCGGCCCGGCCGCCGTCGGGGCCGCCGACTGGCTGGTCTGCACCGTCCAGACCGCCAGTGCCGCCGCGGGCCCGGGTGCGGCCGGCTCGGGCGCCGCCCGCAAGGCCCCGCAGCTGTCGGTCGCCGTCGGCACCCGCCCGGGCGGCCGCGCCGCCGGCGACCAGGCCGTCCTGGTCGGCACGCCCGACGGCGCCACGAGCCTGCTCTGGCACGGCCGCCGGTTCACGGTGGACACCGCCGGCGGTGCCGTCCGCGCCCTCGGCTACACCGCCGCCACGCCCGTCCCGGTTCCCGCCGCCTTCCTCGCGGCCTTCCCCGCCGGGCCGGACCTGCGCGCCCCCGAGGTGCCCGGGCGCGGCGGGCCGGGCCCGGTGCTGAGCGGCACCCCCACCCGGATCGGCCAGCTGTTCACCGGCACCGGCGAGGAGCGCTACCTGCTCGCCGAGCAGGGCCTCGTGCCCGTCAGCGCCACCCAACTCGCCCTGCTCCAGGGGGATCCGCTCACCCAGCAGGAGGCGTACGGCGGCGGCCGGGTGACGCCCGCCCAGATCGGCGCGGCCGACCTCGCCGCGCACTCCGCGCCCGCCGCCGCGGCGGCGGCCTTCGGCCAGACCGGCCTGCCCGGCCGGGTGCCGGCGCTGCTCGCGCCCAGGGGCGAGCAGGCGCTCTGCGCGGCCCTGCGCCCCGGCTCCGACGGCGGCGAACTCGACGTCGTGGTGCCGGACACCACGGCCGTGCTCGGCCTGCCGCCGACCCTCCAGCCCGGTGTCGTCCCCAGCTGCACCCCGGCCGACCGGATCGCCGTCAGCCCGGGCGGCGGCGCCCTGGTGCGGGCCCTGTCCGGAGGGGGCTTCGGCACCACCCTCTACCTGGTCACCGACACCGGGGTGAAGTACCCGCTCGCCTCCGCCGCGGTCGCCGACCGGCTGGGCTACGGCAAGGCCGTCCCGGCGGCGGTGCCCGGGCGGCTGCTCTCGCTGCTGCCCACCGGCCCCAGCCTCGACCCGGCCCCGCTGGCGGGCGGCGTCGTCCAGCCGCAGGCCGCCGCGGAGGGCCGCTGCGCACGCTGATCCACGGCCGCCCGGGACGGTGAACCGCCGTCCGGCAGAGGCCCGTTCCACCTGAGGGGCCGACTCCCGTCGGCCCGCGGCAACCCTCGCCGGCCGGGCCCGGCCGGTGCTACCGGAGGAGGTACTCGCGGTGACCCAGCAGACGACGATCGACCAGAACGTCCTGGCCGGCATCAGGACCCAGGTCGAGGAGCGGTACGCCCAGATGACGGCGACCGCGGCCTACATCGAGGACATCAACACGGCCGTCCGGGACAGCTTCTCCGGCGCGGCCAGCACCACCTTCCAGAACCAGATCGGCGCCTGGCTGGAGCAGTACGCGCTGGTCAAGCGGGACTACGAGTCCTTCCACGCGAAGCTCGGCGACGGCGGCACCATCTTCAACACGGCCGACGACCACACCAACACCATCGCCACGGGCGCCCTGGGCGGCGGCCCCGGGCAGCACGTCGAGGCCGTCCTGAACCCCCGCTGACCGACGCCCGTCTCCGTACCGCCACTCCTCCCGAAGGGATCGCACCATGGGCAGCATGTCGCTCCACTACGCGGGCATCGACAGTGCCATCACCGACCTCGAAGCACACTCCAAGACCATGCACGACGCGATGACCTCGCTGGCGGAGTACCTCAAGGGCAAGATCAACGTCGAGCTCCAGGGTGACTTCTCGGTCGCGGCCGGCCAGCTCGCGACCACGCTCCAGAACGCCGACGGCCAGATGACCGGGAAGATCGTCGCGGCCCACCAGGCCCTCACCGAGATCCGCAACGTCATCAAGGACGCGGACATGCGGGCCAGCAGCCACTTCGACCACGTGCAGGGCTGACCGTCGTGGGAACGCCGAACGACGGCGAGAACGGCGGTGACCACGGCGGCGGCAACGTCACGATCACCGACAACTACCTGAACGACTTCGCCACCAAGAAGATCGAAGAGCTCATCCGCACCATCAACAAGGAACCGACGGTGGTGAAGCTCCGGCAGTTCGGAACGGGCGCGGTCCCGTTCCTCGCCGGGACCGACTCCGAGCGGTTCAAGAGCCCCGGCGCCCTGTCCGAGGCGGTCAAGGCCTACAGCGCCGCGATCGACGGGATCCTGACCGCCTTCAGCAAGCAGCTGAACACGCTGTCCACCGATCTCCACATGGCGGACCTGTACCTGAACAACGCGAAGGACCAGGCCCTGGAGTACGCGCAGTTCATGAAGCTCGCCGAACGGACCCTGAACCCCGGTACCACCGGCAAGCCCTGACGCTTCGTCGGGAAACGCTCGTCACCACCGCGGAGCCGGTCCGGCCACGGGCCGGCCCCGCCTCACGTCCGGTCGTGCCCGGCCGAAGAAGGGTCCGTCATGGGCTACACATGGGAAGACGCGATCACGTTCATCGGTTCGGCGGACGGCAAGACGCCGACCACCGCGACGGACGTGCACAAGGACGAGAAGCCGTGGTTCAAGAAGGACGGCCGGCAGGCCGGAGCCATGTGGGAGTGGCAGACGAAGGACTACAACCCCCAGGGGCTCGACGCCTGGGTCGCCTGGTACTTCAAGTTCCAGACCGCGAACGACCACGTCACCGCGAAGGGCAGCTACGTGGTGGGTTGCCACATCGACTACCCGAACCTCGACGGCGCGGGTGCCAAGCTCGGCGGGTTCACCGGGAGCGTGGGGCCGCTCAAGGCCCTCAAGGCGGCCACGACGAAGAAGTACGGCCGGATCGACGCCACCCAGTTCACCGAGGTGTCGGCCCTCCTGACCGACGTGGTGACCAAGCTCGACACCTGGCTGAAAGATGTCGAGGGCTGGGCGAACGAGGTCGCCACGAAGGACAGCGACTGGCAGGGCAGCGCGGCGGGGGCCTTCCGCGCGGTGCTGATGGCGCTGCGGAACGAACTCGACGGCGGCAAGCGCAACATCGCCCAGGGCGACCTCGGCTCGTACCTGCTGACCTGCAAGACGCAGCTCGAAGGGGCGATCGACGACCTGGACAAGGGCTGGGAGGCCTGGTTCAACTCGTACCGGGCCTGGCCGACGAACTGCACGAACGACGCGCTCATGGAGGGGCTCAAGGGCGCGACGCTGGAGGTGAGCCAGGCCGCCAACAACGTCTCGTTCAGAAGGGAGGTCGACGAGACCCAGCTGGGGGGAATCGCCGGCAACGTCAGCAGCCTGGGCGGCCTGACGTTCACCCTCAAAGGGGCGGCGTTCGGGGATCCGTCCGCGAACCCGGACGGCTTCTGGGCGGCCGTGGAGAAGCGGTCGCGTGACATCTGGCTCCAGCACGTCGTCGACGTCCTGGACGCCGCTGCCGACACGGCGCTCGGGAAGATCGCCACGGCCTACGGCACCGCCGCCGGGGTGCTCAAGCCGGATCCCTTCCCGCTGATCATGCCGACGCCCAAGGCCCCCGGCACGGGCGACCCGGGCGGCAAGGACGACCCGAACAAGAAGGACGAGAAGGCCCCGGACCCGAAGATCGACAACCTGGGCCTGGGCGGTGGCGGCGGCGGCCCCCAGAACAAGGGCCTGGGCGGCGGCCCGGACCTCAAGAGCCTGGGCCTGGACGGGAACGGCAGCGGCACCGGCGGCAAGGGCGGCAAGGGCGGCCTGGACCTGACCGGCGCCGGGGGCGGAGCGGGCGGCTCCGGCAGCCACAGCGGGACCAACGGGAACGGCGGGCTCGACCTCATCGGCGGCCCCGGCCTCGGCGGCGGCGGGCTGAACGACCTCTTCCCGGGCGGCACCGGCTCCAGCCGCCCGGTCACCGTGCCGCCGGGGTCCGTGATCACCAAGGACGGCCGGGTCGTCGACGAGAACGGCAAGCCCGTCCTCGACGCCAACGGCAACCCCATGGTGGCCGGCCCCGGCTACACCGTCGGCCCGGACGGCACCCTGCGCGACGAGAAGGGCAACACCGTCTCCCAGTACCGGCAGCTGCTGGCCGACCGGTTCGCCGACGGAGGGGACGGAAGCAGTGGCGGCAGCGGGGACGACCTGCTGACGCCCGGCCACTTCGGGGCCGGCGGCTTCTCCTACAGCACGATGGGCCTCGGAGGCTCCTCCGGGGAGGGCTCGGGAGGCCTGCTCACCCCCGGCGGCGCTCCGCTGATCACCGGCATGGGCGGCGGCATGAGCAGCCGGGCCCTGGCCTCCGGCGGCGACCCGAACGTCATGAAGGCCGCGGTCGACCAGGCCAACGCCGAGCGCGTCGCCGCCGAGAAGGCCGCCCGGGCCGCGGCCCAGGAGCAGTCCCTGCTGACCGGCCGGCAGACGGCCACCAGCTCCGGTGGCATGCCCCCGATGATGCCGCCGGGCGGTGCCGGCATGGGCGGTCAGGGCGGCCCCAACGACAAGGACCGCCGCCGCACCACTTGGCTCGCGGAGGACGAAGAGGTGTGGGGCACCGAGACCGGTGCCGTGCACGGCGTCATCGGACGCTGACCGCGCCCGGGTGCCGCCGCCGGGCCGGCGGCGGCACCCGGATGGTGCCGCAGGAACACGAAGAGACGGGAACCGCACATGAGCAACTTCTTCGCCGAACAGATCGCCCAGGCGATGACGGAGATGCAGAGCGAGCTGGCCAGGGCCGAGGAGCTGCAGAAGGAGATGTTCGAGCTCACCGCCTCGGTCACCTCCAAGGACCGGATGGTGACCGTCAAGGTCGGCTCGCAGGGCCAGGTCGTCTCGATGACCTTCCACACCGACGCCTACCGCGAGATGGCCCCCGCCGGGCTCGCCAAGGTGCTCACCGACATCCTCAACGAGGCCAGGGCGAAGGTGGGCGAGGACATCGCCGAGCGGCTCGGCCGCTTCGACGGCCTCGGCGAGACGCTGCGGCTCAACATGACGGGCGGCACCGAGCTGGACGAGATCCTCGCGCCGCTCTGGGAGATGAAGCCGGACCACCAGCCCGAGGACCAGAAGAAGAAGGCCGAGCGTCAGGAGGAGTTCCGTGGCTGACCACGGCACCACCGCGAAGACGGATCAGCTCAAGGCGAGCTTCGGCAAGTTCTTCGACCTGAAGGAGATGGTCGCGACGGTCATGGCGGAGACCGACCACATCAACGATCTGAACCTGAGCGTCGGCGGCAGCGACGAGATCGGCAAGCAGTACCACAGCCAGGTGGACGAGGGGACCAAGAACCTGACGGACCTGATCCTCAAGATCCACACCACCATGGCAGCGGTCGGCGAGAACGGCGAGGCGCTGGCCGACACCCTCGACCAGGCCGACGAGCACGCCGGCAGCATCGCCAAGGGTTTCTGAGCCGGCGCCCCCCGAACCGCCCCCGAACCGCCCCTGGACCGACCGGAAACGGCAGGCAGCACGTGTCCCACTCGTCGATCGAGGTCAGCGCCTCGACAGCGCGCTTCTTCACGATCATCACCGGCATGCCCTGGCCGGAGATCAAGGAAGGCGACCTGCGCGACATCCGGGACGCCTACGAGCAGTTGGCCGAGGACCTGCCCAAGCTGCGCGACCTGATCTCGACGGTGGCGGCGAGGTGTTCGAGGGAGTTCCGCGGCCAGGCCGCGCAGACCTTCGCCCTGCGGATGAAGTCGTTCATCGGCGAGGCGGAGGGTGGTGGCGACGACTACGTCTCCGCGGCGACCAGGTCCGCGAAGGAGCTGGCCGACTGCGCCGGCGACGTGGCCAACTCGGTCGAGTACACCAAGTGGATGGCGATCGCCCAGCTGGTGCAGCTGATGATCGAGATCGCCCTCGCGATCTTCTGGTCGCCGTTCAGCTTCGGTGCCAGCCTGTCCGGGCTGGTACTCAAGAAGCTGCTCACCAAGGTCGCGCTCAAGGCCCTGATGCTGTACCTGCTCAAGACCATCCTGATGCACACCTTCTCCGGTGTGGTCGGCGGTGTCGTCCTGGACCAGATCCTCCAGAAGATCCAGATCGACCAGGGCAACCGCAAGAACTTCGACAACGACCTCACCAGGCAGGCGGCGCTCTTCGGTCTCATCGGCGGCGTCCTGGGCGGCCCGCTGGACCTCCTCGGCATGGGCCTCGGCAAGCTGCTCGGCCGGCTGCTCGGCAAGAGCGGCGGCCGGCTGCTGGCGGACAAGCTCAGCAACTTCCTGGTCCACGGCGACCTGGAGGGCCTCAAGGGCCTGCTGGAGGCCGCCGCCAAGGGTGCCGAGAAGACCGAGGCGGGCTCGCTCGGCAAGATCGGCAAGGAGGCGCTGGAGAAGTCCGAGCAGGAACTCGCCAAGCTGCCCTTCGACAAGAAGGAGGCCAAGGCCTTCGCCCGGGAGCTCGGCGGGCTGATGGAGGCGGCCTCGGAGCAGCTGCGGCACGGCTTCGGGAAGACCGGCAAGGGCACGCTCTCCGAGATCTTCGTCAAGGACATGGAGCGGATCTTCGGCAAGCACCTCGCCCAGAGCCTCGGGGGCAAGGAGATCGCCGGGAAGCTGGGGCGGGAGTTCGGCGAGGCCTTCGCAGGTCACTGGGGATCCAACGAAGCCGCGCGGGCCGGGGTCAAGGACGCGCTCTCCGGGGTCTTCTCCAAGGAGGCCGGGGAGAAGCTCTCCGCACGGCGGGTCGCCATGCTCACCGAGCACCTGCCCACGTTGGCAGGGGAGTTGACCGATGGGAACAAGAAGTTCCTGCTCGGCATGGCGCTCGGCAACTACCTCCGCAGCGGTGTGCAGAACATGTTCACCGAGGGGTTCTACAACCTCATCTTCGACGACCGGCACGAGTTCTCGGTCTCGGCGGGCAGTTTCGTCGGCGGGGTGATGACCGGGGCGATGGGGCACCTCATGCACCTCGGCGCGCACCCGGTGATGACGAAGTACCACGCCTGGGTGCAGGAACACCAGGCCAAGCTGGTCTCGGAGGGGGAGTCGAAGTACTTCCCGCTCTACCACCCGATCAACTTCGCGGCCCTGGCCTGCCTGGCGTCCGGCAAGGTGGTCCCGTTCCCGGTGCCGCGGATGGGCCACCCCGGCGCCTTCGAGATCGCCAAGCTGCGCGGCTCCTCGCTGGACGACATCGGCAACACCATCAACAAGTTCGCGGGCGTGGAGCACGAGTCGCCCAAGGCGGATCCCGAGGTCGCCGAGCTGGTGCAGAAGCTGCTGGACCACGTCGACCTGACGCCGGGGGGCCACGGCGACCCCGAGGCGATCGGCCTGGCGGGCCTGCACTTCCTCGGCGAGAACCAGAACACCCACACCGACACCCACGTCGAGCCCGCGCCGCCGCACCGGAAGACCCCCGGCACCGGGGAGCCGGTCCCGCCGAAGACCGAATCCGGCGCGGACGGACACGCCGACAGGCGGACCACGAAGGCCGGTTCGGCCGCCCCGACCCCGCCGGTCCGGGTGCAGTCCGACGATCCGCTGACCGGGCCCAAGCCGGACGCCCCGAAGTCCGGGGCGCCGAAGCAGGAGGCGCCGAAGAGCGGCGAGCCCGGCAGGCCGACCCCCCGCCGCACCCAGTCCGACGACGAGCAGCCGGTCCAGCGGCCGGTCCAGCAGCCCACGTCGCGCGAGAGCACGCAGGAGAGGGCCGCGGCGGCGACCGCGAGCGCCACCGCCGCCCGGGTCCCGACCTCCGCCGACCACCCGTCGGCCTCGAACCCGGCGCCCGTGCCGCCTGCCCCGCGCCGCGAGGGGCCGGACCCGCGCACCGAGCAGCCGCCGTCCGTGAACGTCGCGTCGGTCCTCCTGGGCCAGGAGCACGGCCAGGAGCGCAGTCAGGAGCACACCCGGGACCGCCGCACCCGGGCCCAGGAGGAGCGGGATCCGGAGCTGCAGTACCTGGAGGTCGACGGCGACGACGACGACCTGCCGCTGACGCCGCCGCACCACGACACCGCCCGCAGCACGTCCTCGGCGGACGAGTTCCCCCGGACGCCGCATGACGGAACGGACGGAACGGACGGAACGACGGGCGGCCACACCCAGGCGGACGACACCACGGTGCCGCTGCCGCTCGTCCAGCAGCAGTTCCAGGCGGCGGACCCGGCCAACTTCCCCGGCTGGCAGCCGTACGTGGACGCCAACGGGGCGGCGGCCGCTCCGCTCCGCCCCGACCGCACGCCGCGTCCCGGCCCGGGGCCGCTGACCGACCCCAACGGGGTGGTGCGCGACCACGACGGCTGGCAGCTGAAGCCGGGGGTCGTCCCGGGGTCGCCGATCACGGCGTTCCCGCGGGCCTGGCAGCGCCCGGCGGGCGCGCCGGAGCGGGTGTACTACCCGGAGGGATGGAGCGCCGGCACGGTCGCGCGGCACGTCGCGGAGGTGGTGGGCACCACGCAGGGCCACTGGCGGCCGGACGGCCTGATCGGCGTGGTCGGCCGGGCCGGGGACGTCTGGATCGAGGCGGTCCTCGACCCGCAGGGCCGGCTGCTGTACCACCGCCCGCTCCCCGACGTTCCCGTTCCCCCGGCCCCCCACCAGGCATGGAACGAGTCGGCCGTGGCCGGCCGCGGGGCCGCGACGGAGCTCTTCGGGTACGAGAAGGTGAGCCTCCAGCGGGTGCGGTTCGACACCGGGCAGGAGGGCTTCGAGTTCACCGTCCGGGTGCACCTGGAGCCGTCCGCCGGGATGACCCACGCCGAGCAGGAAGCGGTGCGGCAGAAGGTGCGGACGCTCGCGGCCGACTACACGGCCGGTCAGCAGGTGGGCGCTGATGAGGGTCAACTGCTGAACGTTCGGGTGGAGTTCACCGACCAGGCGGGCGCCGACGCGATCACCCTCCCGGTTGCGCCCGGGACGGAACCGACGCTACGGGACGTGCTGCCGCAGCAGTTCCGGGAGGCGGCGGGCCGGCACGACCTCGACTTCGTGATGGGGACCCAGACCCGCAAGTCCCCGCGGGTGACGGAGGTCCACGTCACCGAGACCGGCCCGGGCGGCCCGCGGTCCTCCTTCACGGACGCCGCCTGGAACAACCCCCGACGTGGCCTGCCCACGGAGTGGAACGACGCCGAAGCCCGCATCGCCGCCCACCACGTGCTGCGGACGGGCACGGCCGAGGTCGTGGGCGAGGCGACCGGGGACCGCACCGCCCCGCGTGTCCACCGCGGCGAGTTCGCCGGAGTGCGGCTCAACGTCCGCGTGGAGGACGGCGTCATCACCGACGTCTGGGGCGAGCCGCACCAGACGCTGCGCCCGCAGACGACCGCCCCGGTGCACGAGCCGGAGGTGGTGCTCGTCCCCACCAAGGAGATCAGGCCGCCCCGGGACGCGTTCACCCGGGCCGTGGCCGACCGGAAGTGGGAGTCCTTCGACGCCCGCCGGGTCCGGCTGGCCGACGGGGACACCGAGACGGTGCTGACCGTCCGGGTCCACCTGAACCCCGCGGCGGACGTGGATCCCGCGGATCCGCAGACCGCCGCGTCCCTGGAGGCGCTCCGGCAGCGGGGCAGGGAAGGGGTCGACAAGGTCTACAACCTCGGGCAGCGGCTGCCCAGCGGCGACCTGCTGCGGGTCGAACTCGAATTCGTCGCCGACGCGGCCACGGCCCACCACACCGTCTCCGTCCTGGAGCACTCGACCCGGGAGAACCTGGGGGAGTGGGGCCTGACGACCGAGTCGCGGGTGATCGCCCACGAGATCGGCCATGCGCTCGGCCTGCCCGACGAGTACCGGGAGGCGAAGTCCAGGCGCCGGGCGGTCCACCCGGACACCGGGATCATGGCGAGTCGCTACACCGACGACTTCGGCCGTCCCTGGCTGGACATGGACCGCCGGCCCGGCGGCCCGATGGAGGCCCTCCCGCACACCCCGCCGGCCGTCCGCAACCTGCGGCAGCTCGGTGGGGTGGTTGACGCGGCCTTCGGCCGGGACCGCGGGCCGGCGCCGGACGGCGACCGGCCGGGCCGGGCCCGGTTCCGCGAGGACGTGCTGCGCCGCGCCCTGTACGGCGGGCCGGACGGACTGGACGGCCACCTGGTGCCGCCGCCGGGCTCCGGGCGGCCCCGGCCGCAGCGGGTGCCCGGGTCGGAGCAGCCCAACGGCACGTTCAAGGTGGTCGGCGGTCCGGCCGCCGCACCGGCGACACACGTCGGGGAACTGGCCGACCACCGGCCGAGGTCGACGGGGAGCCGGACGGTGTTCCCCGAGCACTGGACGGCGGACGACGCCTCCTACGCCGCCGAGCAGGCCTACCACCACGCCCGGCGCACCGGGAAGGTCACCGAGACCGGCATGTACGCCCACCACTGGGTCGGCGAGTACGGCGGCGTGCGGATCGAGGGCGAGATCAAGGCGGGGGAGTTCACCTCCTTCCGTCCGTCCGACGACCAGAGCGGCCTGGACACCCCGGCGTACGTGCCGTGGCGCTCGACCGGCGGCGCCTTCGACCTGAGGGTCGAGGACCTGGTCCGGTACGGCGACCGGCAGACCCTGAGCGGGGTCCACCACGAGCCCACCACGGCGGCCGCCACCGCCCACGGCATCAAGGTGGACGACCAGCCGCTCCTGACCAATGACAACGGCACCTACCGGGCGGGCGTCCGGTTCCTCGACCCGGTCGTGACCGTCGGCGCCCCGATGTCGACGGTCGAGTCCCGCTGGCACCGGCGCGCCGACTGGGAGACGCACACCTTCTACCCCAAGGCGTGGCAGCCGCACGACGTCCTCACCGCGGTGGAGAAGGCGTACGCGGCGCGGCACACCTCCGAGACCCTGGCCTCCGGCGCCGTGCGGTGGGTGGGCGAGGCGGACGGCGTGCGGATCGAGGGGATCACCCGGGACGGCCGCCACCTGACGCACCGGCCGACCGCCGAGCAGCCGCTCACCGGGTGGCGCGAGGTCCCGGTGGAGGCAGGCTCCACCAGGCCGCCGCTGACCGCCCGCAACGTCCGGCTCCTCGACGGCCGGCTGGGCCTCGACCTGAGGGTGCCGGTGCACCTGGCCCTCCCCGACGGGGCGACGGCCGAGCAGATCGCAGCGGCCCGGGCGGCGGTGCGGACGGCCTCCGACCGGTTCTCCGCCGGCGATCCGCCGGTCCGGGTGACGATCGACTTCACCGACCGCGAGGCCGACGCGCACCCGGGCGCCGTGCTCCGGACCGGATCGGTCGACGAGGACGCCGACCTGCCCGCCCTCCTGCCCGGCCTCACCGCCTCCCTGACCCCCGGGTTCACCGAGGCGGTCCGTCGCGCGGCCGGACCGGCCCCGGCCGGGGACGTGTCGTGGACGGCCCCCGGGGGCCGTCGGCTCGTGGAGCCGGCGCTGGTCGAGCCCGGCACCCCGGGGACCGGCACGCGGCCGGCCACGACGCACGAGTTCGACTACGACCCGCTGACCTCGGACTCCTTCTCCGCGAACCTGCGCACCGACGCGGGCCGGAACCTCCCGGACGGGTGGACCGCGGCGGAGGCCCGGCACGCGGCGCTGAAGGGCGCCCAGGTCGGGTCGGAGGTGCGGGACCCGGAGGACAACCTCGTGCTGGTCCAGCGGGTGACGTTCAACGGCGTCACGATCGAGGTCCGGCGGGACTGGCGCGAGTACCGGATCATCGACTTCTACGGGGTCGGCGACAAGGAGGCCTTCCCGGCGCAGTTCAACAAGCCGGTCCCCGCCCCTCGCGAGTCGACGACGCGGCCGGGGCCGTCGGCCGAGGAAGCGCCGGCGACCGCCTCGGACGCGCCGCCGTTCACTTCGGAAACCTCCTCCTCGTCCTCCTCGTCCTCGTCGTCCTCCGCGCAGCCCGAGCCCGTCCCGCACCCCGGGGTGTTCGCGCACCTGGCGCAGGACATGGCGACCGCACTGCAGCCCGGGCACGAATCGGCCGAGGTCGCGCTGGGCAGCGGCACGGCGCCGCAGCGCTTCGAGCTCCGGCGCGGCACCACCACGCCGGACGGCGAGGACGTCACCGTCCTCGTCCTGCGCACCCACCTGGACGCCTCCGGCCTCACCGGGCCGGACGCCCAGGACGGGGTGGCCGCGCTGCAGGCGCGGATCAGGGACGCCGCCGCCCTGTTCGACACCGGCAGCAGGCTCCCGGACGGCAGCCTGCTGCGGGTCCGGGTGGAGTTCGTGGACGCCACCGGCGACCCGCACCGGACGGTGCGCCTGCACGAGCGCAGCGTCAGCCAGAACGGTGAGAACTGGCACCTGTCCATCTCCCGGGACGCGCTGGTCCACCAGCTGGGCCAGGCCTTCACCATCTCCTCCGCCGAGCACACCGGCGGCGGCACGGACCGGGTCGTCCCGGTGTTGTCGCCGCACGTCCTGGACTTCCTCGGGGGACTCGCGGACGACGCGCTGGGCCCCCTCGGCCACGACACCGGGAACGGGCTCGTGGCAGCCCCCGTCCGGGAGCCGGGCGTCATCCTCGAAGAGGGCGGCGTCCGCCGGATGGGCGTCGGCGAACTCGACCCGGCGAGCCGAGGGCATCTGCACTACCCCGGCCACTGGACACCGGCGGACGTCGGGGAAGCCGTCGCCCGGGCCTTCGGCAATCCGGTTCATGCGATCGAACTGGGGGGCGGCCGGACCCGGTGGATCGGAATCCACGACGGGGTGCTGATCGCCGGGATCTCGCAGGACGGCCACGTCGTGGCACACGGCCCGGCCGAGACCCGGCCCGACGGCGCCCCGCTGTCGGAGCGGACCCGGATCCTCCACACATCGCTCCCTGCGGAGCTCGGGGGCGAGGGCACCCCGGACCTCCGCATCCGGTGGACCCTCCTCGACAGCGGCCACGAGCTGCACGACGTCGCCCTCACCGTCCACCTCCGGCCGGAGGCCGGGATGTCGCACCAGGAGGTCGCCAGGGCGGCGGCGCGGCTGCGTGCCCAGGCCGCGGCCCACTTCGGCGAGCTCGACGGCACGCGACTCCTGCGGTTGACCCTGGACTTCACCGACCGGCCCGGCCCGGGCGTCATCGACATCGCCGTCCGTCCCGACGCCGAGCCGGTCCTCGCCGACCACCTGCCGGAGGGGTTCGACCGCGAGAACGCCGAGGACGTCGCCGACCTCGTGTTCGAGAACACCGAGGAGGAGCGGGCGGGGGCCGACGCGGGTCACGCCCCGCTGTTCCGTCTGCACGACCCGGAGGCCTCGGGCGAGCTGAGAGATTCGTTCGACCACCAGGCCTGGCAGCGCCGCGGCGCCGGTCTGCCCCGGGAGTGGACGCGGGAGGAGGCCCGCTACGCCGCCCACCGGGTCTTCACGGACCAGAACGGCCCGGTGCGGGGCCGACCGGAGGAGATCCTCACCGGCGAGTTCGGCGGGGCCAGGCTGCGGCTGCGGGTCCGCAACGGGCGGATCATGGACGTGTGGGCCGCGCCCGGCGGTCGGCACCCCGACGACCCGGTGCCCGCCGGCCGCGTGCTGGTGACGGCGGAGGTGCGTCCGCCCGTCGACCCGTTCCTGCGCTCCCAGCAGGCCCAGCGCATCCAGTCCTACGAGGCCCGGCGGGTGCAGGATCCCGGCGGGGACACCCGGACCGTCCTGACGGTACGGATCCACCTGGAGGCCGAGGGGCTGGCGGGCTCCGACGCCGTGGTCGAGCAGGAACTCGACCGCGTGCGGCTCAACGCGGAGGAGGGCGTCCGGGACGTCCTCAACCAGGGGCAGCGGCTGCCCAACGGCGACCTGCTGGAGGTCGCGGTCCGGTTCGTCGACCAACCGGAGGACGCCCACCACGTCGTCGAGGTGCAGTCCCACACCTCGCAGGAGCACGCCCAGCACTGGGGCGTGGACACCGAGCCGCGGGTGATCGGCCACGAGGTCGGCCACCTGCTCGGCCTCGGCGACGAGTACCGGCGGCAGGACGTCGGCCCGCGGGCCGTCTACCCGGAGTTCGGCCTGATGACCTCGCCCGGGCGGGACGAGTTCGGCCGGGTCTGGTACGACGCGCAGCGCCCCGTCGAGGCGGACCACACCCCGCCGGTGTCGCTCAGGCCGCACAACCTGAACGAGCTGGGCGCGGTCCTCGACCGGGTCTTCGGCACCGCCCCCCGGCCGGTGCCGGCGGGCGAGTTCCCGGTGCGGGCGGCCTTCCGCGAGGACGCCCGGCGGATCTCGCTGTTCGACGGGCCGGACCGCCTGGGCGGGCACCTGACTCCGCCGCCGGGCGCCGACCGGCGCCGGCTGCCCCGGGCCCAGGGGCCCGAGAACACCGGCCCGGAGCCGGTGAACCCCAACGGCACCTACCGCGCCGACGCCGGCGAGGCGGCGCTCCAGCGGTTCCGGACGATGTTCCCCGAGCACTGGACCGCCGAGGACGCGGTGTACGCGGCGCAGCAGGCCTACCTGGACGCCCGGCGCACCAACGGGATCACCGGGCGCGGAAGCCTCTCGCAGCACTGGGTCGGCGAGTACGCCGGGGTGCGGATCGAGGGTGACATCCGGGCGGGCGAGTTCACCTCCTTCCGCCCCTCCGACGACCAGACCGGCCTGACCGCGGCGCACTTTGTCCCCCAGCGGCCCTCGCACGAGTACGGCCACCGGGTCGAGGACCTCACCCGTTACGGCGACCGGCACACCCTCACCGGCCTCCACCAGCACAGCGAACGCCGGCCCGTCGACCCGGCCGTGCACGGCGTGCACATCGGGACGGCTGTGCGGAACCCCAACGAGACCCGGCGTGCGCCCGCCCACTTCCTGGACCCGACGGTCGCGCCGAACTCGCCGCTGAGCGACTTCCCGTCCCGCTGGCACCGCCCCGCCGGCCAGGAGCTGCGCACCTTCTACCCCGATTCCTGGGCGCCCGAGGACGTCCTGGAGGGTGTCGGCCGGGCGTACCGGGCGCGGGTGTTCGAGGAGGTGCTGCCGGACGGCGGCCTGCGCTGGATCGGGACGTCCCGGGGCGTGCGGATCGAGGGCATCACCCGCGACGGCGAGCACCTCGTGCACCGCCCCACCGACTGGCAGCCCTCCCACCGCGGGGACGGCGAGGACGGGCCGCTCCCGCTGTGGGAGCGCCCGGTGGTGGACGGTGACGTCGACTTCTCCATCGGTTACCGCCGGGTACGGCCGCAGGGTGACGATCAGCCGGACACCGAACTGGTGGTCCAGGTGCGGAGCCGGGAGGACCTGACCGGGTACGAGCGGCAGGCGCTCCAGCAGATCGCCGACGCCCAGGTCCGCGAGGTGTTCCCGCCCGAGGCGCAGCCGGGGGGCCGGCCGGTCCGGGTCAGGCTCCGCTTCGTGGCCGGAGCGACCGGTCCGGACGCGATGCCGCCGGTGTCGTCGCACCTGATGGCGTTCACCTCCCAACTCGGGTCGCGCCTCCAGAGCGCCCGCGAGCCGATCGCCGAACTGCACCGGGCGGCCGCGCCGGAGCCGCCGCTGAGCACCCCGGTGACCCCGGGCGCCGGCCACCGCCCGCCCACCCGTACCAAGCTGGCGGACCTGGAGGCCGCCGGCCTCACCGCACCGGCGCTGCACCCCGCCCTCGCGGAGCACCAGGGCCGGGGCCTGCCCGGCGAGTGGACGGCTGCCGAGGGCCGCTACGCGGCGCGCCGGGTCGCGGAGCTGTTCGCGACCGATCTCGGGGAGGGCGCGACGGCGTCCGTCGTCGGCCGGTTCGCCGGCGTCGAACTCCGGGTGACGCTGGAGAACGGGCAGATCACCCACTTCGAGGGGACCCCGGGCCAGGTCTTCGCCGACCAGCGCCGATCGCGGGCCGAGCGGCAGCAGCCCGCCTTCCTGGCGCTGCACCCGGACGGCGGTCAGGCCGACGACCTCGGGGGGCCGGTCCACCCGCAGCCGGAGGACGGGGGCCGGTTCCAGGCGCCCGCGCACGACGGACTCGCGGAGCCGCCCCTCCTGGAGGCCGGCGGGCGCTGGCAGTGGCTCGACGACGGGAACGGCACGCCGTACGAGCCGGTCCGGCCGGCCGCCCCGTGGCCCGCCGCCGAGCACACGGTGGACGACAACGGCGTGGTCCGGGTGCACACCTGGGAGACGGTCGACGGCGTCCACCCGCAGTCGCCGGAGGCGGACTTCCCGCAGAACTGGCGCCGGCCGGCGGACTCCCGGGGCAGCGCGGTGTACTACCCGGCGCACTGGTCCGCCGAGGAGACCTGGCATCGCGTCCAGGAGGCCTACGGGAACCGCACCTCCGAGGCGCTCCTCCCGCCGGACGCACGGCGCGTGCGGACCATCGGGGCGGACGGCGGGCCGCAGGTCCTGGATCTGACGGGCGGCGACGCGTGGCACTGGGTGGGTGAGGCCGGCGGGGTGCGGATCGAGGGCGTCTTCTACGAGGGCACGATCTACCTGCACAGTCCGACGCTGGTGCAGCCGCACGTGCGGTACGGCGAGGAGCGGCCGGTGGACGGGGATCCGTTCGGTGTGCCGGTTCGGGTGCGGCGGATGGTGTTCGAGGACGGTGCGGAGGGGGTGGAGCTGTCCGCCGGGATCCGGGTGGGCCGGGCCGGCGGGGTCGGGGAGGAGGTCGTCGCGGGGACTCAGCGCCGGTTGCAGGCGCTGGCGGACGAGTTCGTGGCGCGGAACCAGGTGCCGGGGGCCCGTCCGTTCCGGCTGCGGCTGGATTTCGTCGAGGCACCCGACCCGGTGGACGTCCTGGTCGGCGGTCATGAGCCGCGGGACCTGGGCGAGCTGCTGCCGGAGCTCGTGGCGGAGGTGCGCACCAGCGGCCTGCCCGACCTGGCGGAGGGCCTGCTGCTCGACGCGCCCGAGGTGCCGCCCGCGCATCCGGCCGGTGCGTGGGTCCACGGTGCGGCGGAGGACCTGACCGACCGGTTCGCCGCGGACCTCCCGGTCAACGCGGGCCGCGGCCTGCCGCGGACGTGGACGCCGGAGCAGCAGCGCTACGCGGCCGATTGGGTCGCGTCCCACGAGTACGGCCGTCCCGTCGGCGAGGTCGCCCCCGACGGGACGCCGGCGCCGACCGTCCACCGCGGCAGCTTCGGCGGTGTCCGGCTGAACGTGCTGACCGAGGGCGACCGGATCGTCGACTACTGGGCCGCGCCCGACGGCGGGCCGCGACCGCTGGTGCACGAGTCCGGGGGCCGCTGGCAGCGGCTGGAGGACCCGTCCGGCGCGGGGCCGTACGAACCGCTGCGGCCGGGCGCGGCCTGGCCCGCCACCGAACACTCGGTGGACGACAACGGCGTGGTGCGGGTGCACGCCTGGGAGACGGTCGACGGGGTCGAGCCGGGATCGACGGAGGCGGCGTTCCCGCAGAACCGGCGCCGCCCGGCGGACTCCCCGGGCACCGGCGTGTACTACCCGAGGTCCTGGACGGCCGAGGACACCCTGATCCGGGTCTGGCAGGCCTATGGCAACGCCCACCACCGGCAGGAGTTCGTCGCGGCCGAGCGGGACGTGTGGATCACCGGGCCGGACGGCGAGCCGCAGCTCGTCCCGCTGGCGCAGCTGACGTCGGCGGAGGGCGACGGCATCGCGGAGCACTGGGTGGGTGAGATCCACGGGGTGCGGATCGAGGGCATCCGCCTGAACGGTGAGATGGTCCTGCACAGTCCGACGCTGGTGCAGCCGCACGTGCGGTACGGCGAGGAGCGGCCGGTGGACGGGGATCCGTTCGGTGTGCCGGCGCGGGTGCGGCGGATGGTGTTCGAGGACGGTGCGGAGGGGGTGGAGCTGTCCGCCGGGATCCGGGTGGGCCGGGCCGACGGGGTCGGGGAGGAGGTCGTCGCGGGGACTCAGCGACGGTTGCAGGCGCTGGCGGACGAGTTCGTGGCGCGGAACCAGGTGCCGGGGGCCCGTCCGTTCCGGCTGCGGCTGGATTTCGTCGACGCACCCGACCCGGTGGACGTCCTGGTCGGCGGTCATGAGCCGCGGGACCTGGGC
This sequence comes from Kitasatospora sp. NPDC086791, assembly GCF_040685975.1. Classification (NCBI taxonomy): domain Bacteria; kingdom Bacillati; phylum Actinomycetota; class Actinomycetes; order Kitasatosporales; family Streptomycetaceae; genus Kitasatospora; species Kitasatospora sp. NPDC086791. The sequence goes on from NZ_JBFBOC010000009.1 coordinate 182,389, forward strand.
GAGCTGCTGCCGGAGCTCGTGGCCGAGGTGCGCACCAGCGGCCTGCCCGACCTGGCGGAGGGCCTGCTGCTCGACGCGCCCGAGGTGCCGCCCGCGCACCCGGCCGGTGCGTGGGTCCACGGTGCGGCGGAGGACCTGACCGACCGGTTCGCCGCGGACCTCCCGGTCAACGCGGGCCGCGGCCTGCCGCGGACGTGGACGCCGGAGCAGCAGCGCTACGCGGCCGATTGGGTCGCGTCCCACGAGCAGGGCCGTCCCGTCGGCGAGGAGGCCCCCGACGGGACGCCGGCGCCGACCGTCCACCGCGGCAGCTTCGGCGACGTCCGGCTGAACGTGCTGACCGAGGGCGACCGGATCGTCGACTACTGGGCCGAGCCCTTCGCCCGGAAGATCTCCGGCGATGAGGACCTGGGGCCGGTGCTCGTGGCGGTCGAGCCGCCCAGGGACCGCTTCCTCACCCGTCTCGACGACCGGCTCATCCAGCGGTTCACGGTGCACCGGGTCGAGCGGCGGGACGACTCCGGCGCGGTCGTGGACCACGAGACCGTGCTGACCGTCCGGCTGCACCTGAACACCGACAAGCTGGACCTGACCGACGGCCAGACCAGGCGCGAGCTGGCGGAACTGCGGAAGCGGACGGCGGAGGGCGCCGACCGGACCTTCAACCTGGGGCAGCGGCTGCCGAACGGCGACCTCCTGCGGGTGCGCACGCAGCTGGTGGACCGCCCGGGCGAGGGCGTGTCGACCGTCCTGGTCGACCCCCAGGAGATGCGCGAGGGCCACGTGACGTGGCACCTGCGCACGGCCTCCTACTTCATCGGGCACGAGCTGGGCCACCACCTCGGCCTCCGGGACGAGTACCGGGAGGCGGGCGACCGCCGGGCGGCGTACCCGGACGGCAGCCTGATGGCCACCCACCTGACCGACCGGCAGGGCCGCTTCGCGCTGGACACGGCCGACAACTCGGCCGGGGACCACGGGCCGCACGTCACCGACACCGTCCTGCAGCCCCGGCACCTGCGGCAGCTCGGGGCGGTCGTCGACGGCGCGCTCAAGGCCCGCGGCCTCGACGCCCTGGCGGCCAACGTCCCGCACGCGGACGACGGCCTGCCGGCCAGGGTCACGCTGTCGGGGGACGTCGTCCGCCGGGCCCTGTTCGGGGGGCCGGACGGCCGGGGCGCCCAGCTGATGCCGTACCCGGGATCGGACCGTCCCGCTCCGGAGCGGCTGCCGGGAGCGGTGAACCGCAACGGCACCTTCCTGGTGCGGGACCGGGCCCGGATCGAGACCCACAGCCTCAGGACGGCGGGTGACGTCGAGGGGAGCAGGGCCGGGACCAGGGTCATGTTCCCGAGCCACTGGACGCTGGAGCAGACCGTGTACGCGGTCGAGCAGGCGCACCTGGCGGCGCGTCGGGCCGGGACGATCGACCGGCCGCCGACGGCGTCGGACGGTGGGGCGTCCACCGGCCCCGCGAACCTCACGTACCGCTGGACCGGCGAGTACGCGGGGGTGCGGATCGAGGGCGAGGTGCGGGGGGACCGGATCCTCTCGTTCCGCCCGTCCCGCGACCAGGGCGGGCTGGACATCCCCGCGCACCTGCCCTGGCGCGCCGGTGATCCCGCCTTCACGCAGGCGGCCGAGGACTACACCCGCTACGGCAACCGCCACCTGCTGGAGGGGGTCCACACCGCGTCCGGGGCCGGGAGCGGGGTCTTCCGCGGAGTCCGGGTGCGGGAGCTGGAGGGCAGCGCGAACGCGAACGGCACCTACCAGGCCAAGGTCTGGTTCCTGGACCCCATGGTGAACCCGGATTCGCCCGAGGCCTGGATCTCCTCCCACTGGCACCGGCGGACCGACGTGCCGACCCACACGATGTACCCCCGGGACTGGAAGCAACCCCGCATCGAGCAGGCGGTCGAGGAGGCCCACCGGAACCGGCGGACCCTCGAGACCGACGGCCGGACCGAGCGGTGGGCGGGCGAGGCGGACGGCGTGCGGATCGAGGGGATCACCCGGGACGGAGTGCACCTCGCCCACCGCCCGGCCGCGGAGCAACCCGCTCCCTCCCGGCACGAGCCGGGCGAGGTCGTCACGGTGTCGCCCGCCCGAGAGGTACCGATCGGGCCGGGCGGCCGCCTGCACGGAGCGCTGCGCGAGCTCGTCTCGGCCGACGGCACGCGCGAGCTCGAACTGACCGTCCGGGTCCACCTGGACCAGGCCGAGGCGGCCGCCTACCAGGGCAACCTCCGGGCCGACCTGCAACGGTCCGCGGACCGGCTGCTGGCCGGGGCCGGGGGCGAACCGCGGGTGCGGCTGCGGCTGGCGTTCACCGCCCGCCCCGAGCAGGCCCACCCCCGCGGCGAGGGGGACCTGCCGTCCCTCGTGCACGCCCTGAACGACGGGAGCGCCGACCCGCACGACGGGGTCCTCGACGCGCTGTTCGCGCTGGCCCCCGGCCTCATGGAGTCCGCGGAGGCCGAACTGCCCACCCACATCAGGGCGTTGGCCCTGCAGCACCCGGCCCTCGACGTGCCCGAGCTCCGGGTGCCCGGCCCGCCCGGCACGGGCACCCGGCCGCCGGCCACCGGCCTGACCCACCAGATGGCGGACGACGCCGGGGCCGTGGCGGCCGGCATGCCCGGCCTCCACCCCGACGCGGGCCGCGGCATGCCCGCCTACTGGACGCCCGAGCAGCGCAGGAGTGCGGCCCACAACGTCCTGCTCGCCGCGCGCGAGAAGGGCATCACGACGGACGGCTTCCGCTGGGGGCTGGTCACCTTCGTGCTGGGGATCCGCACCGAGAACGGCAAGATCGTCGACTTCTGGGGCGAGCCCCCGGCAGCGCAGGCGAACCACGGCGCACCGGCCAACGCCCCGGTCCGGCACCGCGCCCCGGAACCGCACGAGTCGGCGGCCGGCCCGGAGACGCAGCAGGAGGCGGTGCCGCAACCGGCGCCGGAACCCCTGCCCACCGCGCCGATCCTCGGGGCCTCGGCCGCCTTCCCGAACGGCTCCGCACGCATCCCGGTCGGCCCGCCACCCGGCGGGGTCTGGCACCGGGCCGGCGCCGTCGGCGCCCCGCCGCCCGAGCCGGTGCGGCCGAGCAGTTGGCCGGCCCCCGACCACTCGGTCGGCCACAACGGCGTCGTCCGGGTCCACGACTGGACGCCGGTCCCCGGGGTCGTGCCCGGATCGCCGGAGGCACAGCTGCCGTGGAACCTGCGCCGGGCGGCCGACGCCCCGGCCAAGGCGGTGTACTACCCGCTGGACTGGACCGGACCGACCACCCGGCAGCGGGTCGAGGAGGCCTTCGCCAACGCGTTCCACAGCGAGCGGGTGCCCGACGGCACCCTGCACTGGGCCGAGTCGCCGACGGGCGCCGGCGGCCTGCTGACGCTGGGCGCCGGCGAGGCCCGGTACTGGATCGGCGAGGCGGGCGGGGTGCGGATCGCGGGCATCTCCCTGGACGGCCGGGTGATCCTCCACAGCCCGACGCCGGACCAGCCGCACACCGCCCACCCCGCCTGGGCCGAGGACCACGTCGTCCACCACGGCGCCCTCCACGACGCGGGCGACGAGCACGGCGTGCCGCTGCGCGTGCGGCGGGTGCTGTTCGACAGCGGCCAGGAGGGCGTGGAGATCCTCGCCGACCTCGAACTGCTCCACCCCGGCGGCCCGAACCACCCGGACGTCGCGGCCATGGAACGGCACCTGCAGGACCTGGTCGACGCCCACCTCGGCAACGCCCCGGGCGCCGGTCTGGTCCGGCTGCGGCTGGACTTCGTCGACGGGACGGAGGACGCGCCGCAGCTCGACGTCGTCAACGACACCGTCACCTCCTTCGCCGAGCTGTTCCCGGACCTCGCGGACGCCCTGGACGCCGCCGGGCCGGCCGCCCTGGCCGGCGAACTCCTCAACGGCGCACCGCCGTTGGACCATCGGGCGCGGCTGCTGGCGGTGTCCGAGAACCGGCCGGCGAGCACCGGTGAGCCGGCCGCCGGCTGGGTGCACGGACAGGCCCAGGACATCGCGCAGGCCTTCGCCCCGGCGCTCGCCCCCGACGCGGGCCGCCGGCTGCCCACGGACTGGCCGCAGGACGCGAAGCGGTACGCCGCGCACTGGGTCGCGACGCACAACGAAGCGACGGCCGCGCACGAGGCCACGCCCGGCGGCGCCCCGGTCCCGCGGATCCACCGCGGCGACTTCGGCGGGGTCCGGGTCGCCGTCCGGGTCGAGGGCGGTCTGGTCACCGACTTCTGGGGGGAGGCCCACCACCGGAAGGTGTCCGTCACGGAGGACCTCGGGCAGCCCCTGGCCACGGCGGTGCCGCCGCGCGACGACTTCGTCCGGGGGCTGGAGGCGCGCGCCGCCCAGCGCTTCGAGATCAACCGGGTCGAACTGCGCGACGGCAGCGGCCGGGTCGTCGACCACGAGAAGGTCCTGACGGTGCGCCTCCACCTGGACACCCGCCGGCTGGACCTGCAGCGCCCCGACGTCCGCGAGGCCCTGGAGGCCCTGAAGTCGCGCGTCACGGAGGGCGTCGACCAGGCGTACAACCTCGGTCAGCGGCTGCCCGACGGGGACCTGCTCAGGGTCCGCGTCGTCCTCGCCGAGACCGCCGGGCCGGCCGCCCAGACCGTGGCCATCCACCCCGAGCCGGGGCGCGAGCACCACCAGGCCTGGCACTTCGGCACCTCCGCGGAAACCCTCGGGCACGAGATCGGCCACCACCTCGGGCTCCCGGACGAGTACCGCGAGGCCAGGCACGGCCACGGGCGCCGCCCCATGTACCCGGACGGCGGCCGGATGGGATCCCGGATCGTGACCCCCGGCGGACGCCTGCACAACGACGGGGACCACCTCCCCGGCAGCACCATGCGGAGGCTGCCCGACACCGCGCTCCAGCCGCGCAACCTGCGCCAGCTGGGTGCGAGCATCGACCTGGCCCTCGGCACGCCCTCCAGGGTGCCCAGGACGGACGGCACGACGAAGCCGGTCCAGCACGGCGGCTTCGCGCCGGACGGCCTGCCGAACCGGGTCACGCTCGGCGGCGACGTCATCGAGACCGCGCTGCACGGCGGCCGGAACGGCGGGGGCGGCCACCTGTACCCGACGGTGGGCTCCGGACGGCCGCGCCCGGCCGAGGTGGCGGGATCGCTGAACCGCAACGGCACCTTCGAGGTGGCGGCCGCCACCACCGGGCGGGTGATGCGCTCCGGCCGGACGGCCGGTGACGTCGACGAGATCGGCGGCTCCCGTACGACCCGGACGATGTTCCCCAGGCACTGGACGACGGAGCAGGCCGTGTACGCGGCCGAGCAGGCCCACCTCGCCGCCCGCCGGGCCGGCGACGCCCCGCAGCCCGGCCGCCCGCCGGCCGGGACGGGCCTGCCCGCCGGCCCGCGGCCCGGCGAGCACCCGCTCACCGCCCGCAGGGCCGTGGGCATCGAGCGTTCGGGGGACGCGACCTACCACTGGCTGGGCGAGTACGACGGCGTGCGGATCGAGGGCGAGGTCCGGGGCGGCCGGATCGTCTCGTTCCGTCCCTCCACCTGGCAGGACGGACTGGACACCCCCGCCCACGCGCCGTGGCGCCCGGTCGACGGCACCTTCGGCCAGTCGACCGAGGACCACGTCCGCTACGGCAACCGCCGCACCCTCGACGGCGCCCACCACGTGCAGAACCCCGCGGCCAACCAGTTCCGCGGCGTCCGGGTCGACCAGCCGTGGAAGACGAACGACAACGGCACCTACCGGGCCGGCGTCTGGTACCTCGACCCGAAGGTCCACCCGGACTCGCCCGAGGCCCGGTTCCCCGGCAACTGGCACCGGCGCGACGACTGGCGGACGCACACCCTGTACCCCACCGCCTGGACACCCGCCAGGGTCGAACAGGCCGTGGCGCAGGCGTACGCGAACCGCAGGACGCAGAGCCCGCCCGGTGCGCGGCCCGAGCACTGGATCGGCCTGGCCGACGGCGTGCTGATCGAGGGCGTCACCGCGGACGGCCGGCACCTGACGCACCGTCCCGCCACCGTGCAGCCGCACCGGCAGTGGAGCGCCGCGGACATCGTCGCGCAGTCCCCGGTGTGGACGGGGAGCCTCGGCACGACGATGAACATCCCGGCGGCCTTCCGTCACGTGCGCTTCGACAGCGGGCAGAACGGGGTCGAACTCGCACTCGGCGTCCACCTGGGCGGCCCGTCGGACACGCCGAACAACCGGGCCGAACTGCAGCGGAGGCTGGACGACCACTTCGGCCGCGCCGGCGGGGAACCCCTGGTCCGGGTGCGGCTGGACTTCACCCCGGACCCCGGGCAGGCCCTGCGCCGCCGCCCCGGGCTCGACCCGGTCGCCGTGGTCATGGAGGCGGACCGCCAGGCCGGTCTGCGCACGGACCCCCGCCAGTCCGCCGCGACCAGGGACAACGGCCTCCTGAGCGCGCTCGACGTGCTGGCGCCCGACGTCCTCCAGGCGGCCGGCCGCGACCTCCCGGCGTTCGCCCGCTTCCTGGCGGCGCACAACCCCGCCCCGCTCACCCCGGTGGCCGCCGTGCCGCACGCGCAGCCGCTGCGGGAACCGGGCGCGCCGTGGACCGGCACCCGCCCTCCCGTCACCGACATGGCCGCGGAGTTCGGGCCGCGGGTGGACCGGGCCATGCCCGCCCTCGCCGCGGACGCGGGCCGGGGCATGCCCGCCGCGTGGGCGCCGGCGGACCGCCGCAGCCTCGCCTACCACCTGCTGGAGGACGCGCAGCAGCGACTCGCCCGGGGCGGTGCGCCCGGCGCGGTGCTGCCCGCCGAGATCGTGCACGACTTCCCGACCCACCGCGTGACGGTCCGTCAGCACGACGGCCTGATCACCGACTTCTGGGCCACTCCCCGGCCGGCCCCGGGCGGCGCCGGGGCCGGGCACTCCTTCCCGCTGCACACCATGGGCCACGACGGGCGGGAAGAGCGCCCCGACGCCCGGGAGTTCGGACCGGCCGGCCCCCGGGTGAAGGTCCCGGGCAACGGCCTGTGCCTGCTGAACGCGGTCGCGCGGAGCGCGCCCCATCTGGTCGCCGACCCCGTGAGCGGGGTCAACGAGCTCCGGCGCGCGGTCGAGAACCACTACCGCGACCTGGCGCCGGAGGACTTCCCCGGCGAGGTCCTGCGCGGCCTGCGCGGACAACAGCTCGGCCGACTGGATGAGTTGAGCGAACGCCAGCTGCTTTCGTACATCCCCGCGGCGGACCGGTCCGCCTTCGCGGGGATGCCCCGGAACCAGCTGGAGGGCATCGTGGCGCAGTACATCACCGACGGGCACAGCCCCGCGCTGCCGCACGAGCGCGAGGCGCTGCTCCGGACCGTCCGGAACTGGCGGAGCCAGTGGGGGACGAACGCGGGGGAGATGCTCCCGGCGGCCCTGGCCCACGCCCTGGGCATCCGGCTGCGGCTGATGCACCACGACGGGATCCACGACCGCGGCGTCCTCGGCCCGGCGGGCGGGCAGCCGGTCACGGTGTACTACAACGGCGTCAACCACTACGACGGCAGCCGGCCCCCGGAGCCGGCCGTCCGGGAGCGGCAGCACGAGGACGGCGGCCTCTCGCGGCGGGAGACCCTCACGGAGGGGCCGAAGGAGCGCGCCGACGAGGAGGCGCTGCCCAGGAAGGACTCCGAGGGGGAGAAGCCCGAGAAGGAGGCCTCCGAGGGGGATAAGCCCAAGGAGACCCCTGAGCAGGAGAAGCCCAAGGAGACCCCCGAGCAGGAGAAGCCCAAGGAGGCGGAGCGCAAGGAGGCGGAGCCGAAGGAGGAGGGACCCGAGGAGGCCTCCGAGCAGGAGCAGGAGCCGCCCGTCAAGCCCGAGCCGCCCGTCAAGCCCGCGGCGATCGCGGGCACGGACCTCATGATCGGGCTGACCGAGAACGAGGCGGCGGTGCGCGACAAGGTCATCGACGTCCTCGCCGGGATCACGCCGAACGACCGGGCGGCGATCCGGTCGTTCGCCGACGCCTACTTCGGCCCCGCCACGCTGCGGCCGGTGCTGGCCGCGCTCTCCCGGGGCGAGGTGTGGACGGCCCCGTTCGACGGCAGCGGCTGGAGCGGCAGCGTCTCGCTGCGCGGGGAGGTCCTGGAGCGGACGTTGCTCCGCCAGGAGAAGATCGAGATCGAGAACGGCGCGGACCGGATGGTGCTGACCGGGACCCGCGGGGACCTGCGCCGGCAGTACAACGTCGGTCTGCAGGGCAAGCACGCGAGCGGCACCGGTGACCTCGCCGAGCTGGTCGGCTACTTCCACGACCGCGGCAGCAGCGAGGTCCGCCTGGACGCCGGCGGCATGGTGGCGCGCTCGAAGACCTCCACGGCCAACGACGTGTACGCCACCCGGCTGAAGCTGGAGATCGACTTCGGGGACCTCCGGCACGAGAGCGCCCCGCTGCCCCTCTCGGACGGCCGGCGGACCGCGACGGTGGAGGTCGGCACGACCGTGGGCGTCCCGGTGCACGAGCCGGCGGACGGGACGCCGCGGGTGCCCCCGAAGCGGCTGCTGGACGGCCGGGTGGGCGGCCAGGAGATCGTGCTGGACCTCTCGCCCCGCGGCGACCGGCACGGTCTGCGGCCGGTGGAGGCGCTGCTGCGCGGCGTGGAGGCGAAGGCGGCGGAGGAGTTCGGCGAGCACTGGCCCGCGCTGCGCCGCAAGCTCCTCGCCGAGGTCGACTTCGGCCGGCTCCACCGGGACCTGAAGAGCATGACGGCGGACGAGCCGGTCACCGTGGTGCTGACCGACCGGCGGGGCCGGACGCTCGCCTCGGTCGGGATCACCGCCAGGGTGGTGGACCCGCACCAGGTGGGCACCACCAAGGAGACCGAGTTCAACATCGGCACCGTGCACCAGCAGGTGCGCAGCAGCGTCACGGACCGGGCCCACGCCACCCAGTTCCCGATCGTGCCCACCTTCGGGCCGAAGACGGACGGCGTGCTGGTGAACGGCGGGGCCACCGGCCGGCTGGGGCGTGAGCACGTCGAGGTCTCGGGCCACGCCCGGCTCTCCCAGCTGACCAGCAAGTCCAAGGTGCCCGGCGTGCTCTACGACGGCACCGTCCGGTTCGACCTGACCTTCAACGGCAAGGACGAGAAGCACCGGGCGGGCGAGGCGGGGGTGCGGTTGCTCGTCGACCGCGCCGACACCTCGGCCCCGGAGGCGCCGGGGACCGACGGCGGCGCTCCCGGCACCGCTCCCGGGGGTGCTCCCGGAGGCGCGTCCGCGTCGGAGCAGCCGACGCCGGTGCCGGTACCGGCCAAGGCGCCGCCCGGGCGGGTCTGGACGGAGGGCCTGGACGAGACGGTCGTCCTGCGGGACCTGGAGAGCACCGCGGACCTGCGCAAGGCGGTGGACGCCAAGGGCCTGCGGCTGTTCGGGGACGGCTGGAGCTCGGTGCGGGAGGAGGTCATGCACGTGCTGGGCCAGCCCAAGCTGGCCTCCCGGCTCACCGCGATGACCCGGGGCGAGCCGCTGGAGCTGAAGCTGCACGGCAAGGACGGCACCGTCGTCACCGTCACCGCCGAGGTCGCGAGGATGACCTACCGGCGGGAGGACGCCAAGGCGGAGCTCAACCAGGTGAACGAGGCCGGTGAGTTCTCCGCCGACCGCCGGCTGCTCAGCCGTACCTTCGCCGCTCAGGGCCAGCTCGGCGGGGCCGTCCGCAAGGAGGCGCCGGGCATCGAGCTCTCCGGCACCGGCGGCGGCCAGCAGCGGGACCGGTTCGCCTGGCGCGGCCGGGACGCCGACCGGTCGTACGCCAACGGCAAGCACGGGGTCGCCCAGGCGATCTACGGTGCCGATCTGCTGCTGAAGGTCTCCTTCGGGGAGCCCGGCGGCAACCCGGGGGACAAGCCCGGCGGCACGTCCGGCGGCAGGTCCGTCAGCGAGCACGTGCGGGTCGAGGTCGGCCTGGACAGCCGGGAGACGACGGACGTCACGGTCCACCGGAACGCCGACGGCGAGCCGGAGTTCACGGCCGAGACGGCGAAGGCGGCGGAGGACGCGGCGAAGGCGGCGGAACCGCAGAAGGCCCCGGCGGAGTCCGCCGGGGACGGGGCCAGGACCGGGGAGTACCGGGCGCCGCGGCGGATGGCCGAGCGGCACCAGTTGAACGCCTCCTACGTGGTGCACGGCCTGACCGGCGCCGCCCGGGTGCGCGAGACCGTCACCGACGCGGTGTGGGCGAAGTACGGCGACTTGTCCGACGAGGTGCGGTTCCGGATCGGGGAGGCCTTCGGCCGGGTCGCGTTCAAGACCCAGCTGTCCCAGCTCACCCGGGGCGGGCGGATCACCGAGTCCGTCTCCGGCAGGACCTGGCAGGCCGACATCACCGTCACGGCCAAACTGGGCGCGTCGACGTACCACTCCACCACGGAGAAGTACGAGTTCGAGTCCGGCACCCAGACGTCGAGCGGCCAGGGCTACGCCCGGGACCGCCTCCACCGCTACACCGGCGGCGTCCTGGGGAAGATCAAGACCAAGTTCGTCGACGTCACGGCCGGGTACACGCACCGGATCGACCGGACCTACGGCGGCGCCGCGGACACCATCGCCTCGGTGTCCAACCGGGGCAAGCACACCGAGCCGGCGGTCTTCTTCGACACCGCCACCACGTACGAGGTCGAGGTCAGGTTCAGCCGGCTGGGCCTGCACGACGGCACCTTCCGGGACCAGGTGGACGGCAGCGCCCGGGTGGCCGTGCCGAGGCGCGACGCCCTGCCCGTGGCCGGCGAGGCCGGGCCGACGGCCGCCGCGAAGCAGCCCGCGGGCTTCCTGGACCACCGGCGGCTCGACTCCTCGACGATCGTCAGCGACGTGTACGCGCTCCCGGAGGAGGCCCCGGCGGGCGGCAGGCCGGCGGGGGCCGAGGCGGTGCGCAGGACCGAGTCGCTCGGGGAGTCGGTCCTGCGCCGGCTGGAGCGGCCCACCCGCGGGCCCGCCGCCGGGGCCGCCGCCGGGGCCGCCGACGGTTCGGCCGAGGGTGCGGCCGCCACCGGAGCCGCGTCCGGCCCGGGCCGGGACAACCCGTTCGGGAGCGACCGCGACGGCATCGTCCGCAAGCTGACGGACGAACTGACCCCGATCAGGCTGCAGGCGCGGCTCAAGGCCATGACGGCCGGGGACGCGATCGTCGTGCGGCACGGCCGCACCACCGTGCGGATCGACGCCGTCCTGCTCGACCGGAGCGACCACCTGGGCGGGACCGGGACGACCGAGTTCAACGCCGGCACCCAGGTCCAGCACAGCTTCGCCAGCTCCGACGGCGTCACCAACTTCGGTGCGGGCCACGGCAAGAACGTGACCGTCGGGGTGAACGCGACCGTCCCGGTGGCGGGAGCCGTGCCGGTGACCCTCGGGCTGACGGGCAACGTCGGCTGGGGCAAGGACCACGTGGACATCCTGAGCCGCAGCACCGGGGCCGGGATGGCCACCAAGGCCAAGGTGTCCGGCAGCGCCTACGACGGCGACGCGGAGCTGCGGGTCCGGATCACCCGGAGGCCGCTGTTCGGGGCCTCCACCACGGTGGTGCGCACCGCGCGGATCGGCTACGAGGCCATCGTCGAGACGAGCGAGACCCGGTCGGCCCCCGCGCCGAGGACGACGACCGAGACGACGGCGGAGGCCAAGACCACGACCGAGCCCAAGCCCGCGGAGGAGCGTACGGCCGCGGAGGAGAGCAAGGCCGCCGCCCCGCCCCCGCCCCGCACCGTCCCGGTGGTGGTGCCGGAGCAGGTCGCCGTCCCGGTCCCGCCGGCCCGGGTCTGGACCGGGCTGCGCGACACCGACGTCCTGCGCTGGCTCGGCGACGTCGGCGGTGTGCAGGACCTGGTGCGGCTGCGCGGCCGGGAGTACTTCGGCGCGCGGGCGTGGCGACAGCTCGGCACGGCGGTGGAGAACATCACCTCGCACAGCCACCTGTCGGCGCTGTTCGGCACCGCGACCCGGGGCACCGAGATCGCCACCGCCTCGCCCGGGCGGTGGCTGCTGGGCCAGGACAAGGGCGTGGAGGTGCGGGTGAAACTCCTGGAGCTGGTGCACCGGACCAACGACACCGCGGTCGAACTGAGCCCGGCGAACACCGTCGCCTCCGGTTCCGTCCTGACCGAGCTGAACGCCCGGCAGGTGGGCCTCCAGGCCCAGGCCGGCGTCAAGCTCGCCGGCGACATCACCCACACCCCGGGCATCACCGGTGGCGCCCAGCGGCTGTGGCGGGACGGCGGCGCCCTCGGCGACAACGGCCCGTTGGTCAGCAACGGCAAGGGATCGGTGCACATGGCCCGGTACGCGGGTGCCGCCGAGATCGAGGTGACGTTCTTCGACGGGAGCCGGAAGTCCGTCACCGAGCAGGGGGTGGTGCCGTTCACCGTCGACCTGCCGCTGGCGGAGACCCACGAGCGGCAGGTGCCCGCGGACCACTACCTGACGTTCAGCGAGGCGGCCGGGGAGGGGAAGCCGCGGTTCGGCGAGGACGCGCTGGCCCTCGACGACGTCCGCCGGACGCTGGAGGAGGACGGCAGGCTCACGCCCGCCGGAGCCACTCCGCCGCCCGCCGGGACCCCGTCGTCCGCCGCCGAGCAGGAGCGCTTGCAGAACACCGTCCGGTGGGGACGGGCGGCCTACGGCCGGGAGTTCAACACCGTCACGCCCGAGGGGCTCGCGCACGTCCGGGCGGTCGACCGGCTGGTCGAGCTGGCCGGGGGCACGTCGACCGGCACGGTGGCCCTGGTGCGGGAGCTGCTGGGGACTCCGGAGGGCAGCGAGCCGATGTCCGACGGCCTGCGGCGGGTGGCCGACTTCGTCGTGCGCCGGCAACAGCGCGGGGAGCCGTGCACGCTCGCCGACCTCCGGGAGTGGTTCGGGCTCCGTCGGCCGACCCCGCCGCTGTTCTCCCCGGAGCAACAGGAGCGGCCGGCCCCCCGACCGCTGCCCGACGGGCCGTCGGCCCCCGAACCGCCGCTGCTCCTGCCGGACCTCGAAGCCGGGTTCGGGAAGAAGTTCGAGGTGTCGATCGAGGACGAGATCGTCAAGGCGCTGAACCTGTAGGCCGGTTCCGGGGTGCCCGCGGCCCGGCCGGCCCGGGGCGCCCCGGAAGAAGGGTGAACCCCCGGGCCCGGCCGGGCCGTGGGTACGGAGTGGGGACGTCCGCAGACCTGTCGTTCGGGCGCTCCCGCCGACAGGGACTGCAAGTGGAGCCGAGGAGCTGCGGTGGGCACGAGCACGGTTGGGAACCGGTCTCAGAACGGGGCGGCGGCGGGCATTCAACTGCCCTCGGTGGCCTGGGAGATGGAGGAGGCGGCCGGAGGGTCCGCCGGGGCTGCGGCGCCCGCACCGCCGGCCGCACAGCCTGCCGCACCGCCGGCCGTGCCGCAGTACGGGCAGGTCGCCGCCGTCCCCGCGTCGCTGCCCGACCCGGGCCCCGGCCCCGATCCGCGGGCGGCCGAGGCCGAGGCCGAGCCCGCCGGTCCCGCGCCGGACGGGCGCCGCGCCCGGCTGAAGCGGCCCGTGATCATCGCCGCCGCCACCGTCGGCGTGGTGCTGATGGGCCTGCCGTTCCTGGTCACCGACGGCGGCCGGTCCGGCCACGGCGGCTCCGGGAACGCCGGCCGGAGCACGGCGGACCAGCCCCCCGCCGAGGGCCCCGAGCTCGACGACCCGGGGCAGCCCCCGGCCCCCGCCGACCCGGTGGTCCCCGTCCCCGGCGTCCCGGGCGCCGACCCGACGCAGGGCCGGCCGGCCGGCCCCGGCGGGGACCCGTCCGTACCCGGGGCGCAGGACGTTCCGGGCGGCGTGCCCGGGACGACCACCGGGACCGCCCCCGGCGCCGGTACCGCCCCGGGCGCCACCGGCCCGGTCACCCGTCCCGCGAACCCGGGCGGCCCGGCGGCGGGCAGTAGCGGAGGCAGCGGCGGCGGGACCGGGGGCGGCGGCAGCACCGGTCCGGGCGGCGGCAGCGGTGGCAGCGGTGGTGGCGGTGGTGGCACGGGCGGCACCGTCCCCGGTCCCGGTCCCGCGCCGCAGCCCCCCGCCCCGCAACCGCCCGCCCCCCAGCCCCCGGCGCCCAACAAGCCCGCCCCGCCCAGCTTCAGCGCCATCGGCGGCAACGGCTGCGGCAGCTCCGCCGTCGGCTTCGCCAAGAACGGCTGGTGGACCCAGGGCACGACCGGCTGGCTGACCAACTCCGCCGGCGGGTTCACCGGTTCGGGCTGCAACGGCTCGTACGTCTCGCTCCCGATGTCCGGCGCGGCGAACACGGACGACTCGGGCAACTCCGCGGTGTGGACCTTCTCCACGGCGCCGGTCACCAGCGGCACCTGCCGGATCTCCGTCTACGTCCCCAACAACGGCGACCTCAAGGCGGTGGGCGGCAAGCCCTCGCTGTACACCGTGAGCAACGCCTCGGGCAGCGCCGGCTCCTTCAACCTCGACCAGCCCGCGAACCGCGGCACCTGGTACAACGCCGGCAGCTACGCGGTCACCGGCGGACGCATCGCCGTGACGCTGCACTCCCGGGGCATCGACTGGGGCGGCAGCGCCGACAAGGCCCACCACGTGGCCGCCGCCATGCGCGCCGACTGCACCGGCTGACGGTCCGCACCGGCCGACGGTCCACCAGGTCGTCGACGAGTCGACGAACCGACGAGTCAACGAACCAATGAGTCAGGAAGAGGGAAGGCCACGCCATGTCGCGCCACGTGCTGACGGTATGCCCGGACCAGCGGGACGGCCGCTACCGCACCATCGGCGACGCGCTCGCGGCGGCCCGCAGCGGGGCGGTGATCTCGGTGCGCCCCGGGCGCTACGAGGAGAACCTGGTGATCAACAAGCTGGTCACCATCACCGCCGCGGAGGCCCGGGGCACGGTCCGGATCACCGCCCGGCGCGGCTGCGTGGTCCAGGTCACCGCCGAGGCGGTGCAGCTGACCGGCCTGATCCTCCAGGGGCAGGACGAGGAACTGCCCGCCATCGACGTGCCGCGCGGCCAGGCCGCCGTCCAGGACTGCGAAGTGGTCGGCAGCTCCTGGACGGCCCTGCTCACCCGCGGCGACGGCACCCTGGCGATGCGCGGCTGCCGCGTCACCAACCCGGCCGGCGCGGGCATCGTCGAGACCTCCACCGGCAGCAGCGTCATCGAGGACTGCGTCATCGAGCACCTCGGCAGCTCCGCCGTGGTGATCGGCGAGCGCGCCAACCCGCTGCTGCGCAACTGCGTGCTGCGCGACGCCCGCGGCAACGGCATCTGCGCCAACGGCGAGGCCCGGGGCACCTTCGAGGGCTGCGAGGTCTCCGTCACGGACAAGCCCGGCGTCGCGCTGGAGGAGAACAGCACCACGCGGCTGCTGCGCACCACCGTGCGCGACACCACGATCGGCGTCTACCTCAGCTCCACCGCCCGGGTCACCCTGGAGGACTGCACCGTCACCGGCACCTCCGGCCACGGCTTCGTGCTCGCCGGGGGCACCGACCCGCTGCTGCGCCGCTGCCGCGCCTCCCGGACGGCGGGCCACGGCGTCCACGTCACGGCCCGCTCGCGCGGCACCTTCGAGGACTGCGAGATCGACGGGGGCGAGACCACCGGCATCTGGGTCGGCGATTCCTCCGGCCCCTCGCTGGCCCGCACCGTGGTCCGCGACTGCGCCGACGGGGTCGAGCTGACCGGCGGCAGCGCGGCCGATGTCGACCGGATGGAGGTGCGGGACGTCACCGGCACCGGCGTGCTGATCACCGACGGCGCCAACCCGAGGTTGCGCCGGGTCGCCGTCCACCGGGCGAAGGGCGACGGCGTGGCGGCGCTCCGGGACGGCCGCGGGCAGCTGGAGAACTGCGAGGTGCTGGACGCGGGCCGGGCGGGCGTCCGGATCGCGGAGGGCGCCGACATCCGCCTGGGCTCCACCGTGGTGCGCGGTGCCGGCGGCTCCGGGGTGCTGGTCGGCCGGGTCGGCACGGCGACGCTGCGCGACTGCGAGGTGTCCGGGGCCGCCGAGGACGGGGTCACGGCCGAGGACGGCGCCGAACTGACCTGCACCCGGGTGCGGGTGACCGGCAACCGCCGGCACGGCGTGCGGATCGGGGCCGGCGCGCGGGCCGTCCTGGCCCAGCTCACGGCGAGCGAGAACACCGGCGACGGGGTGCGCACCGACTCCGTCGAGGCCGTCCGGCTGACCGGCTGCACGCTCTCCCGCAACCGGGGCTCCGGCCTGCGGCAGAGCGCGCCGAGCGAGCGGCTGTCGGTGGAGGAGCTGGTCAGCGAGGAGAACGGGCTGCCGGACGCGCACGGCACCGCCACCGCGGGCTCGGCGCCCGCCCCGGCGGCCGCGCCGCAGACCGGGGCGGCCTCCGGCGCGCCGGGCGGCGCCGCGGGGGAGCCCGCCCCGGCGAGCGGGCCGGCGCCGGCCGCCCAGCCCGGCCCGTTGGAGGTGTTGGAGTCGTTGGTCGGTCTGGCCGGGGTCAAGGAGCAGGTGGCGACCCTGGTGAACCTGAACAAGCTGGCGCGGCGGCGGGAGCTGGCGGGCATGCCCGCGCTGCCGATGAGCCGGCACCTGGTCTTCGCGGGCCCGCCCGGCACCGGCAAGACCACGGTGGCCCGGCTGTACGGCAGCATCCTGGCCGAACTCGGCGTGCTGCGCAGCGGGCATCTGACCGAGGTGGCGCGGGCGGATCTGGTGGCGTCGGTGATCGGTGGTACGGCGCTGAAGACGACGGAGGTGTTCACCGAGGCGTTGGGCGGGGTGTTGTTCCTCGACGAGGCGTACACGTTGTCGGCGGGTTCCGGTGGCGGTGGTCCGGATTTCGGGCGGGAGGCGATCGACACCCTGGTCAAGCTGATGGAGGACCACCGCGAGGACATCGTGGTGATCGTGGCGGGCTATTCCGCGGAGATGACCGATTTCCTGGCGTCGAACCCGGGTCTGGCGTCGCGGTTCAGCCGGACGGTGGAGTTCGCGAACTACGCGGTGGACGAGCTGGTGACCATCGTGGAGCGGGCCGCGGCCGGGCACGGCTACGAGCTCGCGGCGGGGACGGGGGAGGCGCTGACCGGGCTGTTCGAGCGGATGCCGAAGGGCGAGGACTTCGGCAACGGCCGGGCCGCCCGCAAGGTGTTCGAGGAGATGGTCGACCGGCAGGCGACCCGGCTCGCCACCCTGGCCGACATCTCCGACGCCGATCTGGCCCTGCTGGTGCCCGCGGACGTCGCCCCCGAGGAGACCCCGCGGGCCGCGCGCAGGGACGGCACCGAACTGCTCGCCGAGCTGCGCGCGATGGTCGGTCTGCCGGCGGCCAAGGAGCAGGTCGAGGACCTGGTCAACCTGATCCGTCAGGTGCGCCGGCGGGAGGAGGCCGGGTTGCCCACGGCGACCATCGGCCATCATCTGGTCTTCGCGGGGCCGCCGGGTACGGGCAAGACGACGGTGGCCCGGTTGTACGGGCAGTTGCTCGCGGAGCTGGGTGTGCTGCCGGGCGGGCAGCTGGTCGAGACCGCCCGCGCGGATCTGGTCGGCCGCTACGTCGGGCACACCGCGCAGCTCACCAAGGAGGCCTTCGACCGGGCCCGGGGCGGGGTGCTGTTCATCGACGAGGCGTACACGCTCACCCCGCGCCACGGGGGTGGCGGGGACTTCGGTCAGGAGGCGGTGGACACCCTGATGAAGCTGATGGAGGACCACCGGGACGAGGTGGTGGTGATCGTGGCCGGTTACGAGGACGAGATGCGTCACTTCCTGGCCTCCAACCCGGGCCTGGCCTCGCGTTTCTCCCGGCAGGTGGAGTTCGGCCACTACACCGACGGGGAACTGGTCACCATCGTGGGCCGGCTCGCGGAGAAGGCCGGGTACACCTGCGCGCCCGAGACCCTGGAGGCGCTGGCCCGGGTGTTCGCCGCGATGCCGCGGGACCGTACCTTCGGCAACGGCCGTACCGCCCGGCAGACCCTGGAGGGCATGATCACCCGGCAGGCGGGCCGGCTCAGCCGGCTCGACTTCGCCGACCTGTCCGAGCTGAGCCTGCTGCTGCCCCAGGACATCGCGGTGGAGCGGCTGGGCAGCTCGGTATGACGCGCCCGGACGCGGGCCGGCGCCGGGAGGCGGCCGGCCCGGAGGGGGCGACCGTCCGCCGTGGGCGGCGGGCGGTCGCCGGGGCGGCGGCGGTGTGGGCCGCCGCCGCCCTGCTCGGCCCGGCCGGGCCGGCGTCGGCCGACACCCCGGGGGCGTCGGCCGGGCCCGGCGCGGTGACCGTGCCCGGTACAGCGGCCGTGCCCGGCAAGGGGGCTGCACCCGGTACGGCGGTCCTGCCCGGTGCGGCCGCCGCGTCGCCCTCGGCCGCCGACCTTCCGGCGATGAGCCAGACGCTTCCCGACGTCCGGGAGAACGGCTGCCGGAAGCCGTCCACCCGGACGACCGTCGACCGGGCGCCGTGGGCCCAGGTCTACCTGCGGCCCGAGTCGGTCTGGCCGCTCGGCCGCGGTGCCGGGGTGACCGTCGCCGTGCTCGGCTCCGGGACGGACGCCTCGGCGGGCACCGGCTCCGGGGTCCTGGCCGGGCGGCTCACGTTCGGCCCCCGGCTGCACGGGCAGGGCGACGCGGGCCGGGACTGCGTGGGCCACGGCACCTTCCTGGCCGGACTGGTCGCCGGCCGTCGCACCCCGGACAGCGGCCCGGCCGGGATCGCCCCCGAGGCGACCGTGCTGGCCGTCGCGGTGACCGACGACGCCGGGACGACCACGCCCGACCTGCTCGCCCAGGGCATCCGGGCGGCGGCCGACGGCGGTGCCCGGGTGGCCGTGGTGGGCGTCCCGGTGCCGGCGCCGAACCAGGCGCTCACCGACGCCGTCGAGTACGCCGCGGCGAAGGGGCTGCTGCTGGTCGCTCCGGCCGGCTCGGACGGGCAGTCGGCCAAGGGCGGCGCGGTCTTCCCGGCCGGCTACCCGGGCGTGCTCGCGGTGGCCTCGATCGGGCCGGGCGGCGGGCCCTCGCCGGGCGACACCGGCGCGGGCCCCGGCGGTACGGGCGGTACCGGCGGTACGGGCGCGCGGGTGGACCTGGCGGCGCCCGGCGAGGGGCTCCAGGCGGCCGGGCCCGGCGGCGGCTACTTCACCGCCTCGGGGCCCAGCGGCGCCGCCGCCCTGGTCGCCGGCGCGGCCGCCCTGCTGCTCTCCCGGGAGCCGGGGTGGACGCCGTCCCAGGTCGCCGAGCGGCTCAAGTCGACGGCGTACCGCCCGGGTTCGGCGCTCCCGGACCCGGTCGTGGGCTGGGGGACGCTGGACGTGGTGGCCGCCGTGACCGCCCCGCCGCCCGCCACCGGCGCTCCCGCCGCCCCCGCCGAGCCGGTGACCGTCCCGCCGCCCCCCGACCGGACCGCCCTCACCCGGGCATCGGCGGTGGCCGGAGCGAGCGCCGCCCTGGTCGCGGTGGTCGCCCTCGCGGCCGCGGTGGTCCGGGCGGGCCGCCGCCGCACGGCCGGCCGACCGTCGCAAAGCTGACCGCCGAGCCCCCCGGCCGTCGAGTCAGGCCGGCGGCGTCCCGTTGGGCCAGACACAGGGCGAGCTGACGTTCAGGGAGACGTTGCGGCTCGCGTCGGAGACCCCGTCCAGGACGGCGAGGAAGCTGTCCGAGGGGTTCTTCAGCTTGATCCAGTCGGGATGGAAATCAGGGGCATCCGCCACCGATTGGAAACCGCGCTCGATCATGAGAGTACGGAATGCGCCGGCCGCTTCGGCCCTGGTGGCGGACGGAACGTCCCCGAAGTCGTACCCTCGGCTCGTCTGTGTTCTGCCATGCGGACCGACATCGTTGGCGTCGCACTCCAGGTCGCTGAAGTCGCCCGAGCTTGCCGTGGGCTTGATAGGCAGCTTGGCCAGGATATCGGCGAGGTAGTTGTCGATCTGTTTCTTGGCCTGGTCCAGTGTCATCGTGGGCTTGGACCGCTCCTGCAGCGTGTCCATTCCGCAAGCGTTAAGTGTCAGCGAGGTGATCGCCAGTATGGCTGCGACCACAGACCTTTTGGCCAGTGGCAACGCGGAGGCGTGCATCGCGGTCCTCATGAGATCGGCTTTCCCGCGATGGCCTGACCCATCGCGATCAGGGAGGCGGAGTTCTTTGCCCAATATCCGGAGTGATCTGTTCCCGGGTCGGTGGGGATTATCCGCGCGCCGAACTGTGGGACGCTCGGGTCGCGGCCGAAAGCCACGTGATGGTCGGGGTTGTCGGTGTACCCGAATTCAGCAGCGGCGTTGTTGACGATATTACTCACAGCATTGTCTGGGTCTTCGGGCAGGGCGAATTTGATGGCGTCCTTGTCGCCCTGCGCTGCGAAGACGTGGGACGGGTCGACACCCAGATCACGGGCGTGTTCGACGCCGGCGCCGGGGCTGGCGATCAGGACCACGTTGTCGACCGGCAAGCCCTTGTCGCGCAGTGTGTACCCGACGGTCGTGGTGCCGTAGCTGTGGGCGAGGATGGTGTTGTTCGATGCTTTCCCCTCATGTGTGGCACGGAGGCCTGTCTCGAAGTTGTGAAGGTCTTTCTCCGCGGCCTTTGCGAAGCCGTCCCATGCGGCTTCGGGGACGATCGACTGTGGTGCTTCGTAGCCGACCCAGGTGATGGACGATGTCGTGCTGGGATCTCCGGCCTTCTTGTTGGCCGCGTTCGCCGAGGCGACCATCAGGTCCGATCGCTCGATGTCACCGGCGAGGCTGGCACCGACTCGGGCGCCAGTGCCAGGGACGTAGGTCGAGACGTTGTCGGCGGTGTCCGGGTTGTTGACCGCGATGATGGCACGGCCCGTTCCCTTGGTGTCGAATCCGAGCAGGTACGTGGGCGGGTGGTCGGCGTCGACC
Organism: Kitasatospora sp. NPDC086791; assembly: GCF_040685975.1. NCBI lineage: Bacteria > Bacillati > Actinomycetota > Actinomycetes > Kitasatosporales > Streptomycetaceae > Kitasatospora > Kitasatospora sp. NPDC086791. The sequence goes on from NZ_JBFBOC010000009.1 coordinate 203,249, forward strand.
GGCTTGCTGAGCCGGTCCTCTATGGCATCGACGCCCTTCAACTTGTCCTTGAGGGCATCGTATTTGCGTTTCCACTCCGTGTAGGCGGGGTTCTGGGCGGCCCCGCCGTTGGCCTCGGCGACGCTCAGGTACTTCTTCGGCTCGGGTCCGAGGCCGTCGAGCTGGCGCTGGAGGTCCTCCTTCCCACGCTGCAGGTTGATCAGGTTGGCCTGGTTCCGGGCAACGGCGGGAATGCCGTCGAGGGCCCCGACCTTGTCGTGGTCGGTGAGGATCATCCGCTGCTGCTGAGCATCGGTGAGGCTGTTCCACCACGTCTTGACGCTGTTCGGGTCGGTGCCGGCGGCGGGGATCCGGCTGAGGGCGTTCGCGGCGTCCTGGTCGCTCTTCGCCGTGGCGGCGTCGAGCCCGGTGCCGTTGGTCGCGTTGGTGGAGAGGTGCCCGAGCCGCGCGCTGATGGTCTGGTCGGCGTGGTCTGCCTCGGTGAGCGCGGCGGTTATCCGTGCGCTGATCGCCTGGGCGGTGGCATCAGCCTTGTCGCCGGCGTAGTTGGCGGAGTTGGGGTCGTTGTCCCAGGTGATGCGGCCGTCGGGGGCCACGGTCATCTTGTTGGTCTTGGCGTCGTCCAGTGCGCTGATCAGGTGGGACTGCGCTGCCGCGATGCCCTCGGCAGCATCGGAGAGCGCCTTGCTGATGAGACCGAGTTCCTGCTTCGCCGCCTGGAGTTCGGTACCCAGGAACTGGATTCGGGCATGGGCGTGGCCGGACGCGGTCCCGGTCCAGTGCGAGTTGGTCAGGCGGTCGACGACCTCGTGCTGCCAGGACTCGATGTGCTGGCCGAAGGCGGTGAAGAGGGCGTCGTAGGCGTTCTTCGCGACGGTGATGTTGTTGATGTTGGCGTCGTAGAGCGTCTTGATGTCCATCTCCTACTCGGCCGCCTTCGGGCTGTAGGGCTTCACCGGGCCCGGGACGACGACGGTGCCGAAGGGGTCCGGCTCGTCCGTGGCCGGCGCGTTCGGGTCCTTGAGGCTCGCGTGGATGGCCTTTTCCACCTGGCGGTAGTAGGTGGCCGACGAAGCGAGCTTGGTGCCGACATCCCCCATATCGCTGCCGAGCCTGTCCAGCAGGGTCTTCCAGTTCGTCCCGCAGTTCCGGATGGCGGCGGCCATCTGCCAGCCGGTCAGGGTCGCGGCGGCCTGATTCGACGGTTCGGTGATCTTCGAGGTCTCGCCCGGTATGAGTCCCCCGAGGTGCTGGGCACTCTGCCCGCAGCCGTCCAACTCGGCCGGATTGACCTTCAACTCCAACGCCAGATCAGGATCTGCCACGTGTTCCCCCTGCAGTCAGGCCAGGCCTCCGGGTGGCAACCCCGGGGCCGACCATCCGAAAGCACTCTGCTGTCGGATGGTAATCGACTGCTTTCCATTCGCGATCGGCGAGCCGTGTGCGGTGCCAGTACGCCGGTAACGCGGTGAGAGGTCGTTGCGGAGGTGGACGCAATACGGCCACGCCGTTGAGGGGAGGTCTGGGTCAGGCCTCGGTGGTGGCGGCGAACTGTACGAACGCTTGCCAGGCGGCCGGTTCGAAGGTCAGCTGGGGGCCGTTCTTGTCCTTGGAGTCACGCACGTGGACGACGCCGGGGGTCTCGGCGACCTCGACGCAGTTCGCGCCCTCGTTTCCGCTGTGGCTGCTCCTGTGCCAGGCGATCTCGACGCAGGCGGTTCCTTCGTTTCCACTGTGGCTGCTCTTGAACCAGGCCAGTTCCATACTGTCTGACGGTACGCCAACGGCCCGCCGCCAGATAGACGGTGGGCCGTTGAGGGGAGGTTCGATCAGACCTCGGCAGTGGCGGCGAACGTCACGAACGCCTCCCACGCGGCCGGTTCGAACGCCAGCTGGGGGCCGCTCTTGTCCTTGGAGTCACGCACGTGGACGACGCCAGGGGTCTCAGCGACCTCAACGCACTCCGCGCCCTCGTTGGTGCTGTAGCTGCTCTTGAACCACGACAGTTCGGCCATGTTCACCAATCTCCCAGGATCGTTTCGATCAAGGCCAGGGACTCCCTCATGTCGAGCGCCTGCGCCCGGAGGGTGCCGTACCGTGCGTCCATCTTACGGACTTCCTCTGGGTCTGTGATGAGCCTGTTGACATGCTGGACTTCCACATACGCGATCTGCGGTCGTCCGGGCGGGGTCAAGAGGGTGAAGGGTCCGCCCATGCCCGCGTTCTGGGCCCTGTCGAGGGGCATCACCTGCAGTTCCAAGCCTCGGATCCCACCGACCTTGAGCAGATGCTGCAACTGTTCGCGATGCGTTTCCCCGCCGCCCAACGGGCGCCTCAGTAGGCTCTCATCGAGAACCCAGCTCATGGCTGGCAAGGGCCACCGAGTCAGGATCTCCTGTCGCTGCAACCTGGCAGTCACCCACTCGTCGATCTGCTCCGTGGAAAGCCACGGCCGGCGCATCTCGTAGAGCGCCCTCGCGTGAGCCTCGGTCTGAAGGAGCCCCGGGATGGCGAACAAGCTGTAGCTGTTGATCTCCACGGCCCGCGCTTCCTCCGCCGTGAAGGCCCTGTTGAACGCCGGGTGCCGCGTGGCCACCCGGATCTTCGCCTTCATCACGTCGTCCGCGACGGCCCGCAGCACCCCGCCCGCGTTGAGGAGGTCGTCGGCGATCGTCAGGAACTCGATTCTCGGCGTCCGCACGCCCCGTTCCATCGCGCCGATCAGGTCCTCGCTGTAGCCGGTCAGCTTGGCCAACTGCTTCTGCGTGATCCCTGCCCGCTCCCTGAAGAGCTTGATCAGCTTCCCCACCGCGCTGTAGAACTCCGCGACCCCGTCGGAGTTCTCCGCCGTCTCGCCGTCGTCGAAGACCGTGCGCTCGACGCCACCCACGGCAATCACCCGCCCTTTCGATCGAATGATCCGGGCCGCCCGACAGGCGAACTCTCCGCATCCGTACATGCACACTGAGTGCCCATCGAATCCATGGTCAGGGTACGTTCGCGCCGTCACGCTTTTGCCCATGACGACCGAAATCCCGCTCGACAACCCCCGCCGCCACACCACCACCCTCGCCGCCTCGCCCAGGGGTGCGGCGATCTGCCGGCGGCTCGCCAGACGTCAACTCACGCTCTGGGGGCTGAACTCGACGCACACCGAGCCGTTCTACTCCGCGCTGCTCATCGTCGCGGAGCTCGCCGCGAACGCCATCACGCACGGACGCGTTCCGGGGCGCGGCTTCGAATTGCACCTGGCGCTCACCACCACCGCGCGCCGGGGCACCACCCTTCGCATCGCCATCAGCGACCCCAAGGGCGACAAGCTCCCCGTCCTCCCCACCGTCCACACCCCCAACGCCCAGTCCGGCCGGGGCCTCACCCTCATCGACGCCCTCAGTGACCGCTGGGGCACCATCCCCCGCCACCCCAACGCCAAGACCGTCTGGGCCGAGCTCGACCTGACCGGCGCCCCGTGACGGCCGCCATGGCACCCGCCATAGGAAAGGAGTGGGAAGTCGGCCCCGTCGACTTCCCACTCCTCCGCAACCGAGGCCCCTGCGCAGGCCGAGGCCGGGGCCGGGCGGCGTCCTCCGCCGCGCCGCGCCGGCCACCTCGCGCCCCCGCCGGAGAGTCGCAGTGGCGTAAGTCACGTCGGAATCGGGTGGTTTCGGGTGTTCTGCCTGGTGGATGCTCGGGTGCCGGTGGGTTTGCCCGCACACCGGAGGTCCGTGACCGTGTCGGGCCTAAATATGATCGGAAGCCACGATCGTCGGTTGTGCCGACGGTCGTATGTGCAACCTGGGAACGGCTGGGTCCGTCTCTCTGTGTGCGGTGCGCCAGATCGTCCGGGGCGTCGCTTCCGTCGGTGAAAGGTACGCGCATGTCAGGTCAGTGGGGCAAGGGCCCGGCCCGGGGCGAGGACGCGCCCGGTGCGCTCACGACCGAGGGCGCCGAGAACGGTGGCGCCGTGCCGTCCCCGCGTTCCGGCGGACGGGCCGAGGCCCGGCGTGCCGCTTCCCAGGGCAAGGGCGGCCGCGGCGGCGGCCAGGACTCCGGGGCCGGCGGCCGGGCGGCGGCGCGCAAGAGCGCCAAGCCGAAGAAGAACGTGAAGAAGATCGTCGCCTGGTCGGCGGCCGGTGTGCTGGTGCTGATCGCCGGTGCGGGCGGCGCGATCTACTTCAAGCTGAACGCCAACATCAAGTCCTTCGACGCGGACGCGATCGCCGGCGACCGCCCGCCCGAGGCGAAGGCCGACGCGGACGGCAACAAGCCGGTCAACGTGCTGCTGATCGGCTCGGACAGCCGCGGCAAGAACAACGCCGACCTCGGCGGCGGCGAGGACGGCGGCGCCCGCTCGGACACCACGATCCTGCTGCACGTCTACGCCGACCACAAGCACGCCGTGGGCATCTCGATCCCGCGCAACACGATGGTCCAACTGCCGTCCTGCAAGCTGCCCAACGGCAAGTGGACCAAGGGCGGCAACACCGACCTGTTCAACGCGGCCTTCTCGATCGGCGGCAGCGACGACGGGAACCCGGCCTGCACCCAGAACACCGTGGAGAAGCTGACCGGCATCCGGGTCGACCACACCATGGTGGTCGACTTCAACGGCTTCGCCGCGATGACCAAGGCCGTCAACGGCGTGGACATCTGCCTCCCGCAGCCGATCTACGAGGGGGACATCAACCCCAACCTGAAGAAGAAGGGCGCGCTCGTCCTCCCGCAGGGCAAGCAGACCGTGGACGGCCAGAAGGCGCTCGACTACGTGCGCCTGCGCCACGGCATCGGCGACGGCTCCGACATCGGCCGGATGAAGCGCCAGCAGGCCTTCATGAGCTCCCTGGTCAGCAAGATCAAGAAGGACGGGCTGAGCCCCACCAACCTGCTGCCGCTGGCCGACGCCGCCACCAAGTCGCTGACCGTCGACCCGGGCCTGGACTCGGCGGACAAGCTGCTCTCCTTCGGCCTGTCGCTGAAGAACATCGACATGCACGACCTCAAGTTCGTGACGGCGCCCTGGCGTTACCGCACCCAGGACTCCAACATCGACCTCATCCAGCCGGACGCAAACAAGCTCTGGGAGACCCTCAAGGCCGACCAGACCATCGACGGCCAGAACGCCACCGGCCAGCAGCCGGACGCGTCCGGCAGCAGCCCCGCCCCGCAGCAGTCCGCGCCCGCCACCCCGGCCGCCCCGGCCGGGGACGCCGCCAACGCCGCGATCAAGGTGTCGGTCTACAACGGGACCACCGTCAACGGCCTGGCCGGCAAGGGCACCGAGCAGCTGAAGGCCGCCAAGTTCGGCGCCACCACGGCCGGCCAGGCGGCGAACACCAAGTACAAGACCACCACGATCGAGTACGGCACCGGGCAGAAGGCGAACGCCGAGAAGATCGCCGCGCTGTTCCCCGGCGCCGAGCTCTCCTCCGGCAGCTCGCGGGGCATCTCGGTGATCGTCGGCCAGGACTTCGCGTCGTCCGCCGGCCTCGGCACACCCTCCGGGACGGCCGGCACCACCCCGGGGGTCCAGACGCCCCCGCAGCCGCTGCCCACCAGCGTCACCAACGAGGCCCGCTCGGCGGACGACGACATCTGCGCCAACACCACGTACGGCAGCGGCGGCTGACCGCACCCACCGGACAGCGGGGACGACCCCCGGGCCGGCGCCCCTCCGGGCGCGTGGGCCCGGGGGTCGTGCCATGGTGGGGCCAGGGCCGGTCCGCGGACCCCCGCCGACCGGCCGCGGGGCCCGTGCGGCTCCGGGAGGGGACCGGCACGGCACCGAAAGGCGGACCCCATGCCCGAGATCGCCCTCCAGTTCGACATCGCCGCGCCCCGGGCCGTCGTCCTCGCCGCGCTCACCACGCACGACGGGCTGACCGCCTGGTGGACCACCGCCGTGGACCGGGAGGCCGACGTCCTGCTGTTCGACTTCCCGGAGGTCCCCGAGCCGTTCCGGCTGCGGGTGGAGCGGGCCGACCAGGACCGGGTGGTGTGGACCAACGCCGGAGCCTTCCCGCCGCACTGGGCCGGCACCTGGATCAGCTGGGACCTCGCCGACCTGCCCGGACGGCCCGACCTGCCCGGACGGCCCGGCGCGCCCGACCGCACCCGGCTGCTGTTCCGGCACGGCGGCTGGCAGCCGGGCAGCGAGGACGGCGTCCCGGCGGTGGCCGGCACCTGGGCCGAACTGCTGGTCCGGCTCAAGGACTACGCGCAGAGCGGCAAGGTGCAGCCGTACTTCGTCACCGCCCGGCGCCACGACGCGCCGTGAACCCGCCGTGAACCCGCCGTGAACCCGCCGCGGACCCGCCGCCGAGCCGCCACGTGCTCGGCCGCCCCGCCCGCCGGGGCGCCGTCCGGTGGCGGGATCGCGGCGGCGGGCCGAAGGTGGCGGTGTACCGCCGTCGTACCGGCCGGCCCGTCCCCGCCGCCCCCGTCCCCACGACCGCCGGCCGCCACCGCCTCCGGGAGGCCCCGCAATGCCCGTAGTCACCGATCCGTACCAGCCCGGCACCCCGTGCTGGATCGACCTGATGGCGAGCGACCAGCAGGCCGCGCTCGACTTCTACCGCGACCTCTTCGGCTGGCAGGGCGAGGTCGGCCCCGCCGAGTTCGGCGGCTACGCCGTGTGCACGCTCAACGAGCGGCCGGTCGCCGGGATCATGGGGCAGGTCGTGCCCGAGGGCCAGCCGGCCCCGCCCGTCGCCTGGACCACCTACCTCGCCTCGGACGACGCCGACGAGAGCAGCCGGGCGATCTCCGCGGCCGGCGGCACGATCCTCTACGAGCCGATGGACGTCGGCACGATCGGCCGGATGCTGGTCGCCGCCGACCCCACCGGCGCGGTGTTCGGCGTCTGGCAGGCCATGGACTTCATCGGCGCGGGCGTGGTCAACGAACCGGGCGCGCTGGTCTGGAACGAGCTCAACACCGCCGACACCGACGCGGCCGGCCGCTTCTACCAGCCGGCCCTCGGGCTGCGCCCGGCCACCATCCAGGGCATGGCCGGCTACTACTCCCTCAACGTCGCCGAGCGCACGGTGGGCGGCATGCAGGCGGTCCCCGGCTACCTGGCGCCGGGCACCCCCTCGCACTGGATGACGTACTTCTCGGTGGACGACACCGACTCCACGGTGGACGCCCTGGTCAAGGCCGGCGGCTCGGTGCTCCAGCCGCCGTTCGACCTGCAGTCCGGCCGGATGGCCGTGGTCCGGGACCCGCAGGGCGCGGTCTTCGCGGTGATCCAGGCCCCCGACGCGCAACTGCCCGACCACCCGTAGCGGTCCGCGGTGCGGCCGGGCAAGCGGAAGCCGTCCTTCCCGCGACGCGCCGCCGGGAAATGGGCGGCTTCCCCCCCGTTCCCGGGTAAGACTGCACCCATGCTGGGGCTACCGGACGACATCCGCGCTTTCCTCTTCGACCTCGACGGGGTGCTCACCCAGACCGCGAAGGTGCACGCCGCGGCCTGGAAGGACACCTTCGACGCCTTCCTGCGCGCCGAAGCCGCCCGCACCGGCGGGCCGTTCGTCCCCTTCGACGCGGTCGTCGACTACGACACCTACGTGGACGGCCGTCCACGCCTCGACGGCACCCGGGCGTTCCTGCGCAGCCGGGCAATCGACCTGCCCGAGGGCACCCCCGACGACCCGCCCAACTCCCCTACCGTCCAAGGGGTCAGCCGGGCCAAGAACGACACCGTGCTGCGGATGATCCGCGAACAGGGCGTCCAGCCGTACGAGGGCTCGGTCGCCTACGTGCGCCGGCTGCGCGCGGCCGGGCTGCCCAGCGCGGTGGTCTCCTCCAGCGCCAACTGCCGCGACGTGCTGCGGGCGGCGGGCATCGAGGACCTGTTCGACCTGATCGTGGACGGCAAGGTCGCCAAGGCCGAGGGCCTGCCCGGCAAGCCCGCCCCCGACACCTACCTGTACGCCGCCCGCACGCTCGGCGTCGAGCCCGCGCACGCCGCCGTCTTCGAGGACGCGCTCGCCGGCGTCGCCTCCGGCCGGGCCGGGGGTTTCGGCGCGGTGGTCGGGGTGAACCGCACCGGCCAGGCCGCCGAACTGCACCGCGACGGCGCCACCGTGGTCGTCGACGACCTTTCCGAGCTGCTGGGGGAGCAGGCATGACCGAGCGCGGTGCGGCGGGCGCCATGACCGAGCGTGGTGGGGCAGGGACATCATGAGTCCGTCCGACAACTTCGCGATCGACCCCTGGCAGATCACCGAACAGGGCCTGGACCTGACCGCGATGGCCCGCGCCGAGTCGGTGTTCGCGCTCTCCAACGGACACATCGGCCTGCGCGCCAACCTGGACGAGGGCGAGCCGCACGGCCTGCCCGGCACCTACCTCAACGGCGTGTTCGAGCTGCGCCCGCTGCCGTACGGCGAGGGCGGCTACGGCTACCCGGAGTCCAGCCAGAGCGTCATCAACGTGACCAACGGCAAGATCATCCGACTGCTGGTGGACGACGAGCCCTTCGACCTGCGCTACGGCGAACTCCTCAGCCACAAGCGCTGGTTGGACTTCCGTGAGGGACTGCTGCACCGCGAGGCCGAATGGGCGTCCCCGGCCGGGCGGACCATCCGGGTGCGCTCCTCCCGGCTGGTCTCGCTCACCCAACGGGCCGTCGCCGCCGTCGAGTACAGCGTCGAGGCGGTGGACGGCCCGGTGCGGATCGTGCTGCAGTCCGAGCTGGTCGCCAACGAGCAGCTGCCCGGCGGCCCCGAGGGGGACCCGCGCGCCGAGGCCGTCCTGGAGGCGCCGCTGCAGCCGGAGGTGCACCACGCGGGCGGGACGAAGGCCGTCCTGGTGCACCGCACCCGGTACAGCGGCATCCGGGTCGCGGCCGGCATGGACCACATCATCGAGGGCCCGGAGCGGTCCGACACCGTCGCCGAGGCCGAGGCCGACCACTGCCGGATCAGCGTCACCACCGTGCTGGAGCCCGGACAGCGGTTGCGGCTGACCAAGTTCATGGCCTACGGCTGGTCCGCCACCCGCTCGCTGCCCGCCGTCCGGGACCAGGTGGAGGCCGCGCTGACCGCCGCCCGGTACACCGGCTGGGACGGTCTGGTCGCCGAACAGGCCACCTTCCTGAGGGAGTTCTGGGAGACCAGCGACATCGAGGTCGAGGGCGACGTCGAGCTCCAGCAGGCCGTCCGGTTCGCCGTCTTCCACGTCCTGCAGGCCGGTGCCCGCAGCGAGGAGCGGGCCATCCCCGCCAAGGGGCTGACCGGCCCCGGCTACGACGGGCACAGCTTCTGGGACACCGAGACCTTCGTCCTGCCGGTGCTCACCTACTGCCTGCCCGCCGCCGTCAACCAGGCCCTGCGCTGGCGGCACACCACCCTCCCGCTGGCCCGCGAGCGGGCGACCCAACTCGGCCTGTCCGGCGCGGTGTTCCCGTGGCGGACGATCCGCGGCGAGGAGTGCTCCGGGTACTGGCCGGCCGGCACCGCGGCCTTCCACATCGGCGCCGACATCGCCGCCGCCGTCGCCCGCTACGTCCGGGCCACCGCGGACGAGGAGTTCGAGCGCGAGTTCGGTCTCGAACTCCTGGTGGAGACCGCCCGGATGTGGCGCTCGCTCGGCCACCACGACGTCGCCGGGAAGTTCCGGATCGAGGGCGTCACCGGGCCTGACGAGTACAGCGCGATCGCCGACAACAACGTCTTCACCAACCTGATGGCGCAGACGAACCTGCGGGCCGCCGCCGAGGCCGCCGTCCGGCACCCGGCCGAGGCCGCCGCCCTCGGCGTCGACACCGAGGAGACCGCAGCCTGGCGGGACGCGGCCGCCGCGATGTTCGTCCCGTACGACGAGGACCTCGGCGTCCATCCGCAGGCCGACGGCTTCACCGACCACCAGGTCTGGGACTTCGAGAACACCCCGCCCGAGAAGTACCCGCTGCTGCTGCACTTCCCGTACTTCGACCTGTACCGCAAGCAGGTGGTCAAGCAGGCCGACCTGGTGCTCGCCATGCAGGTCCGCGGCGACGCCTTCACCGACGAGCAGAAGGCCCGCAACTTCGCCTACTACGAGCGGCTGACCGTCCGCGACTCCTCGCTCTCCGCCTGCACCCAGGCGGTCATCGCCGCCGAGGTCGGCCAGCTCGACCTCGCGTACGACTACACCGCCGAAGCCGCCCTGATGGACCTGCACGACCTCGGCGGCAACACCCGCGACGGCCTGCACATGGCCTCGCTCGCCGGGGCCTGCATCGCCCTGGTGGCCGGTTTTGGCGGGCTGCGCGACCACAACGAGACGCTCTCCTTCCGCCCCCGGCTGCCGTCCGGCCTGATGCGGCTGAGCTTCTCGCTGCTGGTGCGCGGGCACCTGCTCGGCGTCCGGATCACCCACGAGTCGACGACGTACACCCTGCGCCGCGGCGAGGTGATCCACGTGCGGCACGACGGCGCGGCGGTCCAGGTCAAGGCCGGCTCGCCGGTCACGGTGCCCACCACCGCCCCGCCCACCCAGGAGCGCTGCTCGCAGCCCCCCGGCCGCGAACCCGGCCGCCGCCAGCCCCAGGCGGGCCTCACCGCGGGCAAGCTCGGCCAGCACGACCACCTCGCGGCGGAGTAGCGGCCCGGTGCGGGCCCGCGCCGCCGGTGGCGCGGGCCCGCACCACCGGCGGGGTCCGCCCCCGCTCACCCGTCCGGCTCACCCCGGCTGCGAGGCTCCCCGCCCCCGTCGGAGGGTGCAGGTGTCCGGTGGCGACCTGGGTCGACCCGTGGCGACCGAAGGAGGGCACCCGTGGCGAGCGTGGCCGAACAGCTGGTGGAGGTGCTCCGGCAGGCCGGGGTGGAGCGGGTCTACGGCGTCGTCGGCGACAGCCTCAACCCCGTCGTGGACGCGATCCGCCGGGCCGAGGGCATCGGCTGGGTGCACGTGCGCAACGAGGAGGCCGGCGCCTTCGCGGCCGCCGCCGAGGCCGAGCTCACCGGTCGGCTCGCGGTCTGCGCCGGCTCCTGCGGTCCCGGCAACACCCACCTCGTCCAGGGCCTCTACGACGCCCAGCGCAGCGGCCTGCCCGTCCTCGCCCTGGCCTCGCACATCCCCTCCGGTCAGATCGGCACCGGCTTCTTCCAGGAGACCCACCCCGAGCGGGTGTTCACCGACTGCAGCAGCTGGTGCGAGATGCTCTCCACCCCCGCCCAGCTGCCCCGGCTGCTGCGGATCGCCGTCCAGCACGCCCTCGGCTCGCACGGCGTCTCGGTGCTCGCCTTCCCCGGGGACGTCGCCGCGCTGCCCGCCGCCGGGCCCACCGGCACCAGCCACTTCCTCACCGAACAGGCCGTCGCCGCACCACCGTGGTCCCAGGTGCAGGAGCTGGCCCGGCTGCTCAACGCGGCCCGCAAGGTCGTGCTGTTCTGCGGCGCCGGGGTGCGCGGGGCGCACGCCGAGGTGATGGAGACGGCGCAGGTCCTGAACGCGCCGATCGGCCACTCCCTGCGCGGCAAGGAGTGGATCCAGTACGACAACCCGTACGACGTGGGGATGAGCGGCCTGCTCGGCTACGGCGCCTGCCACGAGGCGCTGCACTCCGCCGACCTGGTCCTGCTGCTGGGCACCGACTTCCCGTACGACTCCTTCCTGCCGCAGCTGCACACCGTCCAGGTCGACCACGACGCGACCCGGCTGGGCCGCCGCACCGCGCTCGACCTGGCCGTCCACGGCGACGTCGCCGCCACCCTGCGGGCCGTCCTGCCGCTGCTGGACGCCAAGCGCGACCGCGCCTTCCTCGACGGCATGCTGCGCAAGCACTGCCGGGCCCTGGAGGACGTGGTCGGCGCCTACACCCGCGACATCGAGAAGCACCTGCCGATCCACCCCGAGTACGTCGCCGCCGTCCTCGACGACGTCGCCGCCCAGGACGCGGTGTTCACCGTCGACACCGGCATGAACAACGTCTGGGCCGCCCGCTACCTGCAGCCCAACGGCCGCCGCCGGGTGATCGGCTCCTTCCTGCACGGCTCGATGGCCAACGCCCTCCCGCACGCCATCGGCGCCCAACTCGCCCACCCCGGACGCCAGGTGATCGCGATGGCCGGCGACGGCGGCCTCGGCATGCTCCTCGGGGAACTGCTCACGGTGGCGAAGCACCGGCTGCCGGTGAAGACCGTGGTCTTCAACAACGGCGCGCTCGGCATGATCAAGCTGGAGATGCTGGTCTCCGGCTACCCGGAGTGGGAGATCGACAACGGGGACGTGGACTACGCGGGGATCGCCCGGGCGATGGGGATCCCGGCCAAGCGGGTGGCCGAGCCGGCCCGGGTGCGGGAGGTGCTGGCGGAGGCGCTGGAGCGGCCGGGCCCGGCCCTGGTGGACGTGGTCACCGACCCCGACGCGCTCTCCGTCCCGCCGCACATCACCGCCGCCCAGCTGAAGGGCTTCGCGCTGGCGGCCGGGCGGACGGTGCTCTCGGGCGGCGTCGGACGCATGGTCGACCTGGCACGGAGCAACCTGCGGAACATCCCGCGGCCGTGAGTTCCGGGGCGGGTCACCGGGGCCCGAGCGGACCCCTTGCCCCTGAGGCAAAATTCTTGCCCGTGCGGCACGACGGGTGTCCACTGGACACATGACCAGCACCACCACCGGCGCCCCCGCCGCAGGCGACCAGCTCGACGACCAGGAGGTCGTCGGCCTCGCCGCCCGCCTCCGTGAGCACCGGCTCAGCAGCCGCCTCACCCTGGAGGTCGCCGCCGGACGGGTCGGGCTCTCCCCAGCGTATCTGTCCCGGCTGGAGACCGGTCGGCGGCAGCCCTCGCTGCCCGTCCTGCTCGGCCTCGCCCGCGCCTACGGCACCTCGGTGTCCGGCCTGCTCGGCGAGACCATGGCCGAGCCGGACCCGGTGGTCCGCGGCGGCGCCATCGAGCCCGGGCGGGCCGGCGGCTGGGGCTACCGCCGGGCCGGCGCTCCCGGCCGCGCCATGCAGGCCCTGCGGGTGCACGTCCCGCCGGGCGTGCAGGACGCGGTGGTCCGGGTCCACCCGGGCGAGGAGTGGCTGTACATCCTGCGCGGCGAACTCCGGCTCACCCTCGGTGAGCAGGTCCACCGCCTCGGCGTGGGCGACTCCGCCCACTACGACTCGCTCACCCCGCACTGCATCGCCGCCGAGTCCGACACCGGCGTCGAGCTGCTGTTCGTCCACACCCTGCTGCAGAGCCCCGGCGGCGAACTCTGCCTCGGCGGCGGCCCCGCCGCAACCCACTGATCTGCCGTCAGAAACCCTGGAGGAGATCCCCATGGCCGATCCCGCCACCACCGCCACCCCGACCGCGGTCGGAGCCGCCGACACCGCCACCGGCCCGAAGACCATGGACGCCGGCAAGTGGGCCAACAAGCGGGTCTACCTCCGCCTGGTCATCTACACCGCCGGCATCCACGCCTTCGCCGGCTTCATCATGCTGCTGTTCGAACTGGGCAGCCGCAACAAGTAGGTCACCCACGACGTTCCGCCCGCCTCCACCCCCGAAGGAGGCGGGCGGAGCACTTTCCCGGCCGCCCCAGCCCCACGGCCCGGCGGGCCCGCGCCGTCCCCTGGCCACCGCTCGCCTGCTCGGGCCGTGTGCGGCAGCTCTCCCGGCGGGTCCACGCGGTTCCCGGGCGTCGGCCGCCCCGCCCCTCCGCTCAGGCCCTGCGCAGCAGTTCGCAGAGGGCCTGGAGTGCCGCCGGGAAGGCGTGTTCGGGTGGGCCGGCGTAGCCGATGACGAGGGCGGGCGGGGCGTCGGCGGGGGCCGGGGTGGCGCGGTGCCAGCCGAGGCCGTCGAGGGCGAGGCCGGCGGCCTGGGCGCGGGCGAGGAGTTCGGGTTCGGGGGTGGAGCCGGGCGGCAGTCGGAGGACGGCGTGCAGGCCGGCCGCGATGCCGGTGACCCGGACGTGCGGGGCGTGTTCGGCGAGTGCGGCGACCAGCCGGTCGCGGCGGCGCCGGTAGTGCAGGCGGCAGCGCCGCACGTGGCGGTCGTAGGTGCCGGAGGTGATCAGCTCCGCCAGGGTCAGCTGGTCGAGCACCGGGGACATCGTGTCGGCCAGCGCCTTCAGCCGGGCGACCGGTTCGACCAGGGCGTCCGGCAGGGCCAGCCAGGCCAGGCGCAGGCCCGGTGCGAGGCTCTTGGCGGCGGTGCCGACGTACACCACCCGCTCCGGGTCGAGCGCCTGCATGGCGCCGAGCGGTTGCCGGTCGTAGCGGAACTCGCCGTCGTAGTCGTCCTCGATGACGTACCGGTCGTGTTCGCGGGCCCACCGCACGGCCTCCGCCCGTCGTTCGGCGGAGAGCGGGGCGCCGGTGGGGTACTGGTGGGCCGGGGTGAGCAGGACGGCGCCGGGGCCGGTGTCGAGCCGGTCGACCCGGGCGCCCTCCGCGTCCAGCGGCAGCGGGAGGGTGGTGAGTCCGGCGGCCCGGGCGACGGCGTGCTGGGGCGGCAGTCCGTACTCCTCGACGGCGAGCGCGCGGGCGCCGCGGTCCCGCAGGGCGGTGCAGAGCAGGCCGAGGCCCTGGGTGACTCCGGTGCAGACGAGCAGGTGGTCGGGGTCGGTGCGGACGCCCCGGACGCGGGCGAGGTAGTGGGTGAGGGCCTGCCGGAGTTCGATCCGGCCGAGCGGGCTGCCGTAGTCGAGGGCTTCGTGCGGTGCGGTGGCGAGGGCGCGGCGGGCGGCGGCGAGCCAGGCGGTGCGGGGGAAGAGCGAGAGGTCGGGCCGTCCGGACGTCAGGTCGTGCCGGGCGGTCCGCCGCGGGGGGACCGTCCGGGCGGCGGCGGCCCGCCCGCTCCGGGCGGGCGGTTCCGGTCGGGCCCGCCGGGCGACGGTGGTGCCGGAGCCCTGCCGGGAGTCGAGCCAGCCCTCCGCGGTGAGCTGGCCGTACGCCTCGACCACGGTGTTGCGGGCGATCCCGAGGTCCTCGCCGAGGGCCCGGGAGGAGGGCAGCCGGGTGCCGGGGGCGAGCCGGCCGTCCTGGACGGCTTCGCGCAGGGCGTCCTCCAGGGCGGCTCGCAGCCCGGTGCCGGCGGCGCGCCGTTCGGTGAGGTCCAGGTGCAGGTCGCCGCCGAAGGAGGTCCAGGAGCTGGTCACGGGCCCATTCTCGCGCGCCGTCGCGGGCCGCCGGTGACGTCCGCCGCCCCGCCCCGCGGTGCGTCCGACCGCGCCTGCGGCGGGTCCGATCCGCTCGACGTCTTCGCCATCTCTCCTCCACCCGTTGTTCGCCGTCACGTCCGGGGCCGTCGTCGCACCCGCGCGCTACGGTGCCGCCCATGGCGAACTTTGTACTGGTGGCGGGTGCGTGGCTCGGTTCCTGGGCCTGGGACGAGGTCGTGTCGGAGCTGCGGGCGGCCGGGCACGGGGTCCGTCCGCTGACGTTGTCCGGGCTCGGGGAGAAGCGGGACGCGCCGGCCGGGCAGCGGGCGCACGTGGCGGACGTCGTGGCCGAGGTGGAGCGGTTCGACCTGCGGGAGGTCGTGCTGGTCGGGCACAGTTACGCGGGCATCCCGGTCGGGCAGGCCGCCGAGCGGATCGGCGACCGGCTGGCCCGGCTGGTGCTGGTGGACGCCAACGTGCCGGTGGCGGGGGAGTCCTTCGCCGACCAGATACCGGAGCCGGCCGCGCTGCGGGCGGAGCTCGCCGCGCACGGGGGCTGGTGGCCGCCGCTGCCGCCCGCCGAGTTCGCCGGGCAGGGGCTGACGACCGGGCAGATCGCCCGGATCGCCGAGCGGGCGACCCCGCACCCGGGCGCCTCGCTGACCGAACCGGCCGTGCTGGAGGGCCCGTTGAGCGCTCTCCCGGCGGTGTACGTGAAGTGCCTGCTGGACTGGCCGGAGCCGCCGCCGGTGGTCGCCGGGCTGGTCGCGGAGGGCCACTGGCGGCTGGCCGAGCTGGACACCGGGCACTGGCCGATGTTCTCCGCGCCGGCCGAACTCGCCCGGATCCTGGGCGAGTTCTGACGCCGGGTCGCGGGCGGGTCAGATCGACAGGTAGACCGCGCTGCCGACGCCGGCCAGGAAGCAGTAGACCGCGAACGGCGTCAGGCTGCGGGTCTCGAAGTACTTGGTGAGGAACCGCACCGAGATGTACCCGGCCACGAAGGCGGCGACGCTGCCCGCGGCCACCGGGCCGAGCACGGCGGAGTTCTCCGGCTTGAACAGCTCGGGGACCTTCAGCGCCGAGGCGGCCAGGATGACCGGGGTGGCGAGCAGGAAGGAGAACCGGGCGGCGTCCTCGTGGTGCAGCCCGCGCAGGATGCCGGCGCTCATGGTGACGCCGGAGCGGCTGATGCCGGGGAACAGCGCGAGGATCTGCGCGGCGCCGATCCAGGCGCCCTGTCCGTAGCCGAGCTTGGTCAGCCGGTGGTCGGAGGCGACCGCCGGGTCCGTGCCCGGCTCGTCGACGGGGGCGGCGTGCCCGGCCCGGCGGCGGCCGGAGCCGCCGCGCTTGAGCCGCTCGGCGCCGAGCAGCACGAGCCCGTTGAGGGCGAGGAAGACGGCGGCCGGGACGGGCTTGCCCAGCGCGTTGCGCAGCGCCTTCTCCAGCGCGAGGCCCGCCACCCCGACCGGGATGGTGGAGAGGATGAGCAGCCAGGCGAGCTTCTCGTTGCGGGTCTCCACCCGGCGGTGGCGGATCGAGCCGACGAGTCCGCTGACGACGCGGACCCAGTCCTTCCAGAAGTACACGACCAGCGCGAGCGCGGTGGCCAGGTGCAGGGCGACCAGCGCGGCGAGGTAGGAGGAGCCCTCGGCGGTCATGTCGAGGTCGTGCTGGATCTTCCCGCCGAGCAGGGCGGGCAGCAGGATGCTGTGGCCGAGGCTGGAGACCGGGAACAGTTCCGTCACACCCTGCAGCAGGCCGACGCCTATCGCTTCCGGGTAGGTCAGGGTGGACATCGCGCACCTTCGCTCGGGGGGTCGGCGGCCGGCCTGATCCGGTGGCCCCCGCGAAGCTACTACGGGCATGTAGACGCCCGGCAGCCCCGCCGCCAGAAGTTCACCGACCGTACGTTTGGGTGACACCGGCGCCGAGATGGCGGATCAGCGCCCCCACCACGGCGGCCGGCACGGTGGCGGACGGGACGGCCCGGTGCACCGCGTCGCCGAGCAGCACGACGGCGCCGACCGCGAGCGGCGTGACCAGCAGTGCCAGGGCGACGGTCAGGACGGCGGGCAGACGGCGCACGGTGGCTCCTCGGGACTCGGCTCCGGGCTCGGCGCGTGCCACGATGCCGCCTTCCCCAACGGGAGGTTCAAGTCCTTTTCGCCACCGCCGAAGAGCCGACCCGCCCCCGCGTGCCCGCCCCCGCCCGCCCGACTCGCCCCCGCCCGCCCGACCCGTCCCCGCTCAGCCCGTCGCGACCCGCCGCCAGCCGGCCCCGTCCGCCGCCGCCACCGGCGCCGCCGTGAAGTCGTACCGCAGCCGGTCCGGCCCGAGCGCGAGCAGCGAGATCGACGAGGAGCCCCAGATCCGCCCGTCGCCGAAGTCCCGCCGCTGGACCAGCGCCGCGTCCTCGTCCGGCGCCAGTCCGTCACCCGCGACGATCGGCAGCCACCCGCCCCAGGCCCGCGCGGTCGGCCCGTCGCCGGCCGGTTCGGGCCGGGGCGCGGCGGTGAAGCGGGCCCGGAAGTGGCCGGCGCGGGCGGCCATGAGCGCGCCGATCCGCGCGGAGGCGGGGCGGTTGGCGGCCAGGCCCTCCAGCCCGTCGTTGAGCACCACGCTGAGCCCGGCGGGCAGGTCGCGCTCCTCCAGCCGGCCGTCGCCCCAGCTGGCGACCCGGGCGCCGTCCGGCCGGGCCAGCACCAGGTGGAACGGGTCGTACGGGGTGAGGTCGAGGTGGCCGATCCCGCCCTCCGTGACGGCGGTGAGCGGCAGCCGGCCCCGGGTGCGCCGGGAGTCGGCGGGGGCGAGCGGGCCGAAGCCGTTCAACAGGCAGGCGGCGGTCCGCCGGGCGGGGTCGACGGCCAGCCAGGTGCCGCCGGCCGCGAGGTCCAGGCCGCCGAGCAGCCCGGGCCGGTCCGGCCAGTGGTGGTCCGGCGGCAGCCAGGCACGGCCCAGGTACTCGTCCCGGACGGACAGCAGCAGTACCGGGACGGCGGCTCCCGGTTCGATGCTGACGAACGCCGTGCACACGACCCTGATCCCCTGACCTCGTCCTGTCAGCGATGTCCTGCCAGCGATCCTCGCACGAACGTTCGGGTGCCGGAAGTGGCCCACGGAACCGGGTGTCGAATGCACCAGAGCGGCGGGCCACCGCGCTTCTAGGCTGGCGTTCATGACGACGAACGAGACCCTGCCGACCCCCGGGGGAGCGGCCGCCGCGCACGTGCCCGCCCCGGCCCGGCGCATCGTGCTGCCGAAGCTCGCCCCCGCCTACTACCAGGCGATGGTCGCCGTGGACCAGGCCGCCCGGGCCGGCCTCGACCCGGTGATCGTCGAGCTGGTCAAGCTGCACGCCTCGATGATCAACGGCTGCGCCTACTGCATCGACATGCACTCCACCGACGCGGTCGCGCACGGCGAGCGGGAGCACCGCCTGCTCTCCCTCCCGGCGTGGCGGGAGACCCCCTGGTTCACCGCCCGCGAGCGCGCCGCCCTGGCCCTCACCGAGTCGGTCACCCTGCTGACCAGCGGCCACGTGCCGGACGCCGTGTGGGCGGAGGCCGCCGAGCAGTTCGAGGAGACGGAGCTGGCCCAGCTGGTCGCGCTGATCGCGACCATCAACGCCTGGAACCGGATCGGCGTGAGCACCCGCATGAGCCCGGCCGCGAAGTGAGGCCCGGGGACATGACGACGAACGCGGCCGGGACGGTCCGGCGGGAGAAGGCCCGGCTGCTCCGGGAGCTGCACCGCCCGGGCGAGCCGCTGGTGCTGGCGAACGTGTGGGACGCGGCGAGCGCCCGCCTGGTGGCCGCCGCCGGGGCGCGCGCGGTGGCGACGGCCAGTGCGAGCGTCTGCTGGTCGCTCGGCAGCCCGGACGGCGGCGGCGCCGACCGCGAACAGGTGCTGGCCCGGACCGCCGAGGTGGTCCGGTCGGTCGACCTGCCGGTCACCGCCGACCTGGAGAGCGGCTACGCGGACACCGCCGCCGGGGTCGGCGGGACCGTCACCGAGCTGCTCGCCACCGGCGCCGTCGGGGTGAACCTGGAGGACGGCGGACGCCCCCTGGCCGAGGCCGCCGAGCGGATCGCGGCGGCCCGGGCGGCGGCCGACGCGGCCGGTGTCCCGCTCGTCGTCAACGGGCGCACCGACGTGTTCCTGCTGGGGACCGGCGCCCCGGAGGGCCGGCTGGACGAGGCGGTCCGCCGGCTGCGGGCGTACGTCGAGGCGGGCGCGGACGTCGTGTTCGCCCCCGGCGTGGCCGACCCGGAGACCATCGCCGCCCTGGTCGCGGCCGTCCCGGCGCCGCTGAACGTGCTGGCCGGCCCGGGCTCCCCGTCGGTCGCCGAACTGGCGAAGCTCGGCGTGGCCCGGATCAGCCTCGGCCCGGGCCTGGCCAAGGCGGCGTACGCGGCGGTCCGCCGGGCCGCCGAGGAGGTCTACGCGAGCGGCACCTACACCGCCCTGGACGGCGGGCTGACCTACCCGGAGCTCAACGGGCTCTTCACGGGCTGAGCACCGGAGCCCGGGCGGCCGGCCGTACGGGGGTCGGCCGGCCGCCCGGGGCGTCAGCCGAGGGCGCGGTCGACCAGGTTGCCGACGTTGCCGTCGCCGCAGTGGCGCACGTGGTCGTCCACGTGCTCGCCGAGCGAGCCGCCGCCGAGCACCGGCACCAGGGCCACCTCCGACAGGCAGACGGCGGCGGCGGTGGGGCCCCAACTCTGTGCCGGGCCGGACCCGTTGCCGGTCCCGCCGCTGTCGCCGCCGGCGGACGCGAACGCGGGCGCGGCCGGAACGGCCAGGGACAGCACGGCGAGCGCGAGGGCGAGCGGCCCGACCCCCACCCCCGTCAGCCGATCTGCCCGCTGAGCCCCGGGTGGCTCATCTGGTTGGTGCCGACGGCCTCCACCTCGTTGGCGGTGTGCCCGACCACCGGGAGCTTGCCCGCGGTCTGCAGGGCGAGGTCGGCGGGGGAGAGGTTGAGGCCGTCGGTCAGGCCGCCGGTGGCGTCCGGCGAGGTGGCGGTCTGGGTGGTGGCGGAGGCCGCCGGGGCGGCGAGGGCGAGGCCCGCCATGGTGAGGGCGGCCAGGGCGGCGAGCTTCCGCACGCCGCGCTTCTTCGTGCCGTGGTCCGTGGTGCCGTGGTTCGTCATGCACTGCCGAACGACCCGGCCGCCCTCAGGTCACCGGCCGGACGAGACGGTCACCCACAGGGTTCGCACGCTGTTGCTGACGAACGACGCGATCGGCTGGTTCGTCCGGCCCTCCGCGAGGGCCAGTCCGGGGAAGCGCCCGAACAGGTGCCGCAGCGCCGTCTCGGCCTCCAGCCGGGCCAGCCCGGAGCCGAGGCAGAAGTGCGGGCCGTGGCCGAGCGACAGGTGCCGGGCGGGCTGCCGGGTGAGGTCGAAGCGGTCGGCGTCGGGGTGGTGCCCGGCGTCCCGCCCGGCCGCCGCGTAGGAGGCCAGCAGGGCCTCGCCGCGCCGGATCACCACGTCGCCGACCTCGATGTCCTCGATCGCGTAGCGCAGCGGGAACTGCCCGACCGGCGAGTCGTAGCGCAGCGTCTCCTCGACCACCGCCGACCACGGCTGCGCGCCGTCCAGGACGAGCCGCAGCTGCTCCGGGTGGGCGAGCAGGGCACGGACGGCGTTGGTGATCAGGTTGAGCGTGGTCTCGTGCCCGGCGACCAGCATCAGCACCAGGGTGCCGACGAGTTCGGCCTCGCTGAGCCGCTGCTGGTCGGGGCGGTGGCCGGCGTCGCGGGCGGCGATCAGGTCGGTGGTCAGGTCGTCGCCGGGCTCGGCCCGCTTGGCCGCGACCACCGAGGCCAGCAGCGCGTTCAGGTCCCGCTGCGCGGCGATGGCCGCCGCCGGGGTGGCCGAGCTGGAGACCAGGGTGTCGGACAGCGCGTGCAGCTCGTCCTGCTGCTCCAGCGCGAGGCCGAGAAGTTCGCCGATCACCTGCATCGGCAGCGGGTAGGCGAAGTGCTCGCGCAGGTCGAACTCGCCGTCCAGCTTCGCGACCTCGTCGAGCAGCGCGACGGTCCTGGCCTCGATCGCGGGGGCCAGGGCGGCGATCCGGCGCGGGGTGAAGGCCTGCGAGACCAGTCCGCGCAGCCGTCGGTGGTCCTCCCCGTCGGCCGTGACCATGCCGGGGACGGCGATGAAGTTGGTCAGCGGCCAGCCCTCCGGCAGGCGCCCCTCCCGGAAGGTCGTCCACAGCCGGGCGTTCTTGCCGACCCGGGGGTCGGCCAGCAGGGTCTGGAGGGTGTCGTGGTGGGTTATCGCCCAGACCACCACCCCGCCAGGGAGCTCCACCAGGACCGCTGGACCGGCCGCGCGGAGCCGGGCGTTCTCTCCGTGCTGGTCGCCTCCGAAGGGGTCGAGTCGGATGGGCTCGGGGCGGGCTCCTGCGGAAGCGACGGTGGTGTCCATGCGGGCCTCTCGGGGGCTGGCGGGCGGGGTGGGGTGAAGGCGCTGTACAGCACCGGTAGGGCGGTCAGGGCCCGGGACCACGGGGACGGCCGCCAGGCCAGCTCGCCCGACGGAACGGCGAGTTGGAGGTCCGGCAGGCGGTGCAGCAGGGTCTCGACGGCGGTCTCGACGATGATCCGGGCCGGGTGCTGGGCCGGGCAGACGTGCCGGCCCGCGCCCCACGCGAGGTGCGCCCGGTTGCCGCCGAGCGATCCCTGGGCGGCGGCGGAGACGCCCTGGGCGGCCGGGTCGGCGTTGGCCGCGGCCAGGCCGAGCACCAGCATGTCGCCGGCGCTGATGTACTGGCCGCCGAGCACGGTGTCGCCGGTGGCCCAGCGGCCGGGGAAGTTCTGCGTCGGCGGGTCGCGCCAGAGCACCTCCTCCAGCGCGTCGGAGACGGTCAGCCGGCCGCCGGTCAGGGTGGCCCGGAAGCGCCGGTCGGTGAGCAGCAGCCGCAGCGTGTTGCCGGTCCAGTTGATCGAGGTCTCGTTGCCCGCGACCATCAGCACCACCAGGTGGTGCACCGCCTCCTCGTCGGTCAGTCCGGCCGGGTGGGCGAGCAGCCAGGAGGTGAGGTCGGCGCTGGGCGCGGCCCGGCGGCGCCGGACCAGGTCGACCAGGATCGCCTGGAACTCGGCGCCGGCCCGCTGTGACTCCGCGCTGCTGTCCACGAAGTGGCTGATCAGCTCGACCAGCCGGGGCCCGGCCTCGGCCGGCAGGCCGACCAGCTGGGTGAAGACCAGCAGCGGCAGCTGCCGCGCGTACTGGGCGATCAGGTCGGCGGTGCCGTCCGGTCCCCAGCTGTCGATCAGGCCGTTGGCGGCGGCCTCGGTGGTCCCGCGCAGCTGGTGGTGGTCGATCTGGGCGAGGGTGTCCGAGACGGCGGAGCGCAGCCGCTGGTGTTCGGCGCCGTCGAGGTTGAGCAGCGTCGGGCGCCAGGAGGTCATCGTCAGCAGCCGGGAGTTGGTGGGCAGCCGGCCTTCGGCGGGCACCCGCCAGCGGCGCGAGTCCTTGGAGAACAGCGCCTCGTTGCGGGTGAGTTCGAGCAGTTCGGCGTAGCCGAGGACGAGCCAGGCCTCGACCCCGGGCTCCAGCTCGATCGGCGCGACCGGGCCGTAGCGCTCGCGCAGCCGCAGGTACAGGCCGTGCGGGTCCTCGGAGACGGTCGGCCCGTACAGCGGGGTCAGCGGTACGCCGGTGGGCAGGCCGCGGCCGGGCGGGACACCGGGCAGCCCGGGGTGTCCGGGCGGTCCGGGGTGTCCCCCGTGCGCGACCGGGCAGCCGGAGCCGGCGGGGAAGGCGGGGGAGCCGTGGCCGGATCCGGGCGGGAAAGCGGGGCCGGGTTCGGTGGCGCTCATCCCTGCAGCTCCAGGATCGAGCTGCGGTGCAGGTGGTCGACGAAGTCGATCAGCAGGTCGTACGACTGCCGCCGGTCACGCGCGTCGCAGAACAGGATCGGCACGTCCGGCAGCAGGTCCAGCGCCGAGCGCAGCTCCTCCTCCGGGTAACTCGGGGTGTCCGGGAAGGTGTTGACGGCCACGGCGAACGGGATGCGCTGCTCCTCCAGCCGGCCGAGGACCTCGAAGCTCTCGTCCGGGCGGCGCAGGTCGACCATGGCGATGGCGCCGAGCGCGCCGCGCGACAGGTCGTCCCAGAGCGGCCAGAACCGCTGCTGCCCGGGCGTGCCGAACAGGTACAGCGCGAGCCGCGGGTTGAGCGTGATCCGGCCGAAGTCCAGGGCGACCGTGGTGGTCGTCTTGGTGGCGCGCCCGGTGAGGTCGTCGACACCGCTGCTGGCGGCGGTCATGGTCTCCTCGGTGCGCAGCGGGGTGATCTCGCTCAGCGACCCGACCAGGGTGGTCTTGCCGACCCCGAACGGGCCGGTGACCAGGATCTTGACCGCGCCCTGAACCGAGGACGGCAGGTACTGCGGCCCGTCGGCCGCACCGGCAGCCTCGGGGACGGCTTCAGCGGAGTTGGCGGAGGCCAACGAGCACCTCTTCCAGGAGGGTTGTGGGCAGGCGTTCGGCCTGCGGGACGGGCGGGAGCACCTGGACGGCACCGAGGTCCCACAGGTCCCCGACCAGCACCTTGACGACGCCGAACGGCAGCCCCAGGTGGGCCGCCACTTCGGCGATGGACAACAGGCTGTGGCAGATCCCGAGGATGCGCCGGTGCTCCCGGTTCAGCAGCTCGTGGTCGGGCAGTTCCGGCGGCTCGGGTAACGCGCTGACCAGGCTCTCCACGGCCAGCTCGGGGCGGGTGGAGCGGCTGCGCCCGCCGGTGATGACGTACGGCCGGACCGGCCCGCTCACCGGTGGCCCCCCGCCGCGTGGTCGACGCGCGGCGGGCTGGTGAGGTGGGTTCCGATCCGCTCGACCAGGACCTGCATCTGGTACGCGACCAGGCCGGCGTCCACCGCCTCGCTGGTCACCACGGCCAGGTGCGCCCCGGCGCCGGCGGCGACGATGAAGAGGTAGCCGCCGCCGTACTCGATGATGATCTGGCGGGTGGCGCTGCCCGGTCCGCCGAAGCCCGCCGCGACGCCGCGGGCCAGCGACTGCAGCCCGGAGCAGGCGGCGGCGAGCCGTTCGGCGTCCTCGCGCGGGATGCCGGTGCTGCGGCCGATCTCCAGGCCGTCGTTGGAGACGACGACGGCGTGCTGGACCTGCGGGACGGCGATGATGTCGGCGAGCAGCCAGCCGAGGTCAGGGGTGGTGGTCATGGAACTCTCCGGAGCGCTGGGGAAGTCGGGGGGAAGCGGGGTGGGAAGGGTCGGTGGGGCCGGGCGAGGTCTGGGCCTGGGTCCGGGCGGCCGATCGGCCACTGGCGGTCCCGGCCTGGAACATCGCCATGAACGCCTGCGCGTCCCGGGCCGAGCGGTAGGGCGGGGCCGGCGGCGGCGCGGGAGCGGAGTGCTGGGCGGGGCGGTTGGCGCGGTCGCGCCGGTGGCTCCGGCGGGGCAGGGGCGGCGGGGTGTCGCCGAGGAGGGGGCCCCGGCCCGGCGGTGGGGTCTCCACCAGGGCGTGGCCGAGGGGGGCGGCCGGCCGGGGGTCGGGGTTGAACGCCCGGTCGTCCGGCCCGAGGCCGGGCACGGTGGGCGGCAGCGGCTCGGTGAGCAGCGCGTTCGGCAGCAGGACGACCACGCGCACACCGCCGTACGGGGAGGGCGCCGAGCTGAGGGTGACCCGGAAGCCGTACTGCTCGGCGAGCCGGCCGACCGCGGCCAGGCCCAACTGCGGTACCTCGCCCAGCCGGGAGACCTCCAGGGTGCTGCCGCCGGCGAGCGCGGCGGACGCCTTGGCGACGGCCTGCTCGGGCATGCCGACGCCGCCGTCGTCGATCTCGATGACGGCGCCGTTGTGCACCGGCATCAGGGTCACGAACACCTGGGTGCTGGGCGGGGAGTAGCGAGTGGCGTTGTCCAGCAGCTCGGCGATCGCGTGGATCAGGGCCTCGGCCGCGGCGCCGACCACCGCGGTCTCGATCCGGCTGCGGACGAGCACCCGCTGGAACGGCAGGATGCGCGACTGGGCGCCGCGGACGACGTCCTCCAGCGGGACCGGCTCCGGCCAGTGGCGTCCGGCCCGCGCGCCGCACAGCACGGCCAGGGTCTGGGCCAGCCGGGCCTGTTGGGCGGCGGCGTGGTCGGCCTTGAGCAGGCCCTCCAGCAGGGCCGGGTCGTCGTGGGTGCGCTCCATCTCGTCCAGCAGCGCCTGCTGGTCGTGGGCCATCACCAGGATCCGGCGGGCGACGCTGAGGAAGGCCCGCTGGGTGGAGGCGGTGAGCTCCTGCTCCTGCTGGACGGCGGCCAGTTCGGCGCCGCGGCGGGAGTGTTCGGCGGTGAGCTCGTCCTGGAGGCGGTCGAGTTCGCGCCGCAGCCGGTCGGCCCGGCCGCGTTGGGTGACGGAGACGGCGTGATAGCGAGCGGCGGCCACGAGGGCGAGGACGGCGAGTACGCCGGTTGCCGTTACGGACCACTGAGTCATCGTCACGCCGCGAATTCTAGGGTGATGATCCTACGAAGGTGTGAACGGATCTCGCCAAGTGACCGGATCTCGTCAATATCCAGTCAATCCGGCCTCAATCCGGACTCGTTCGCAGTCGACCGCCACGCCTGACGCGGCCTCGGGTCGACCCGGCCGGGCCGGTCGGGGCGCGTCGCGACGGCTCGCGATGGCCGATTCGCGTCCTGGGATGTGTGGGGCGTGTGTGCAGGATGTTGCGGAAGGGACGACGTCCGGTGCAGGACCGGCGGCATCGCCACGTCGTCCGCGACGTCCTGCGCGGGAAGTCGGCCGGGCCGACGTCCCGTGGCCCGTGGGCGGCTCGTCAGGCGGGCCAGGCGCGGAGGCCGGTGGTGAGGGTGCTGATGAGGCGGTCCTGGGTGGTCGTGAGGTCTTCGGCGAGTCGGAAGGCGCCGGCGGTGGTGAGGGAGGCGAAGCCGTGGGCGAGGGAGCGGACGGTGCGGGCGGCGTGGATCGCCTCGGAGCCGTCGAGGCCGTACTCCCGCAGGACGGCGGTGATCACGCCGACGAGCCGGGTGGCGGCCCGGGTCAGGTCGTCGTCGTGCTGCGGGGCCTGGGGGAGGGCGTTGTAGCGGTGCGGGCGCTCGGTGGCGTACGCGTGGTAGGCGCGCAGCAGGGCGGCGACGGCGTCGTCCCCGCTGCGGCCGACCGCGGCGTCCGCGAGGCGGTCGGCCAGTTCCTCGGTCACCCGGACGGCGATCATCCGCCGCAGTTCGGCGAGGCCGCCGCTGACGTGCTTGTACAGCGAGGGGGTGGCGACCCCGGCCCGCGCCGCGACCGCGGCCAGGGTCAGTGCTTCCGCGCCCTGTTCGTCGATGAGGGCGAGGGCGTGGTCGACGACCTGGCCGGGGGTCAGTCCTATGCGCGGCATGGCTTCGGGTTCTCCGTACGGAAGTCGGGCGGGGAGTCGGGCGGGGAGTCAGGCGAGTCAGGCGAGTTCGGCGAGTTCGGCGAGGAAGGGCAGCAGGGCGGCCGCGGTGGCCTGCGGGTTGTCGGCCATCGGGTAGTGCCCGGACCCTTCGATCATCGCCTTCCGCGCGCCGAGTGCCGCGACCTGCCGGTCGGCGACCAGCTCGGGCTTGGGGAAGTCGGGGTCCTTGCTGCCCATGATCACGAGCGCCGGGCACCGCACCGCGGCCGTCCAGCCGGCCGGGGAGGAGTCCCCGCGGACGTAGCCGCGGGTGGCGGTCTTGCGGCCCGGGGTGCGCAGGGCGGCGACCAGCCCGTCCACGTACGGGTCGAAATCGGCGGGCTTGGCGCCGGGGAAGGCCATCCGGCGCAGGTAGAAGCCCCAGGAGGCGGGCCAGTGGACGAGCGCCACGCTCATCAGGCGGAGCACGCCGCGCATCAGGGCGCCCGGCTGCGGGTTCTCGACGAAGGCGTCGATCAGGACGATGCCGGCGACCCGCTCCGGCGCGTCCCCGGCGGCCTTGACGACGGTGGCGCCGGTGTAGGAGTTCCCGGCGAGGACGGCGCGCTCGATGCCGAGGTGGTCGAGCAGGGCGAGGAGGTCGTGGGCGAGGGCGGCCGGGCCGTAGTCGTCCCAGGCGATGGAGGACTCGCCGAAGCCCCGCAGGTCCATGGTGATGACCCGGTGGCCGGCGGCGACGAGCAGCGGGCGCAGGTGCCGGTACGTGGCCCGGCTGTCGAGCATGCCGGGGAGCAGGACGACGGGGGTGCCGTCGCCCTGCCGGGTGTCGTCGAAGGCGATCCGCCCGCCGGGGAGGGTCAGGTACCGGGTGTCGGGGGTGGCGGTGGCGTTCATGGGGGCCTCCTCGG
Organism: Kitasatospora sp. NPDC086791; assembly: GCF_040685975.1. Classification (NCBI taxonomy): domain Bacteria; kingdom Bacillati; phylum Actinomycetota; class Actinomycetes; order Kitasatosporales; family Streptomycetaceae; genus Kitasatospora; species Kitasatospora sp. NPDC086791. The sequence goes on from NZ_JBFBOC010000009.1 coordinate 230,606, forward strand.
TCCGCCGCTGCGGGCATCGACGTGCTGCCGATAGCCATAAAGCTAATGCTAATAGCCTTAGCCGTCAAGCGGGCGGCGCTCGACGCGAGGAGGGCGGGGGGCGGCTCGCCTCAGGCCCCCTCGACCCGGAACGGGTCGTGCTCGCTGAGCAGCTTCTCCAGCCGGGCCTGGTCGACCCGGCTGACGATCTCGTTCGACTCGTGCCGGTCCCGGATCACCTTCGCCAGGGTGAACGCGGAGGTGACGGTGTAGAGGAGGCCGACCCCGAGGAAGGCCCGCGTCCACCCGCCGACCGGCAGGTAGGCGATCCCGGCGGCGAGGGCGGTGCCCGACACGGCGAAGGAGAGGACGGCCTGGATGTGGTACGCGGCGGTGGTGCGGTTCTGCGTCGGTGCGCTCATGGCGTCAGGATGCGGCCGCCCGGTCGGGTCGCACATGAGTAGGAGTACTCAGATGGGTGCTCTGCTTGTGCGGGGGGTCGTTCGTTGACGTCCGATCACCCGCTCCACAGCCGTACCGGACGGATGGCTTGGAATCGGAGCGTCCTAGGATTAACGTTTGATAACGCAGCGCGGTTGTCAACGCCGTACCCAGACGGCACCGTGCGCCGTCGCCTAATCCCGCCGGCCGGCCTCCGGGCAGGTCAGGGAGCCGGGGAACCACGTTCCTTGGGGTGAATCGGCGGGGCCCAGGCCCGGCCGTAGGAGACCTTCCTGCTCCGAACCCGTCAGCTAACCCGGTAGGCGCGAAGGAAGGAAAGGAGCGCGCCTCCGTGGCGTCGACGCACACCCCGGCACACCCGGCCGGCCCCGCAGCCGGTACCCAGCTCCTCGACCACCCCGGTGCGGACGGTCCCGAGGCTTTCGGTCCCGAGTCCTTCGGCTCCGAGGCCGAGACCAACCGGCACCGGATGCCGCGTCAGACCCGCGGCGCCTCCCCGCTGCTCGGCGTCACCGCGGTCGCCGCGACCCTGGGCGCCACCGGCTTCGCCTCGGCCACCCCGGCCGCCGCCCCCGCCGTCGAGGCCCCGGACGAGACCCCGGTCGCCCTCTCCGCCGACCCCGGCCTCGCGCTCGCCGCCCGCATCCAGCAGCAGGCCGACAGCCAGCGCACCGCCGCCGAGGAGAGCGCCCGCGTGCAGGCCGCGCAGGACGCCGAGGCCAAGGCCGCCGCCAAGGAGGCCGAGGCCAAGCGCGCCGCCGACGAGGCGGAGACCGAGCGGGCCGCCGCCCTCACCCTCCCGGTGAAGGACTACCGGCTCTCCGCCCACTACGGCCAGAGCGCCCGCTACTGGGCCAACCTGCACACCGGCCTGGACTTCGCCGCCGACACCGGCACCGCGGTGTACGCGCTCGGCCAGGGCACCATCACCTCGGCGGGCTGGTCCGGTTCGTACGGCTACCGGATCGTCGAGACGCTGCCCGACGGCACCGAGATCTGGTACTGCCACCTCTCCTCGATCATCAAGGGCTCCGGCAAGGTCACCTCCGGCCAGCAGATCGGCAAGGTCGGTGCGACCGGCAACGTCACCGGCCCGCACCTGCACCTGGAGGTCCGCCCCGGCGGCGGCGCCCCGGTCGACCCGGAGCCCTGGCTCCAGCAGCGCGGCCTCAACCCGTAGCGGACACCCGGAAGCCCCCGGCCGCGCGGCCGGGGGCTCCTCCACAGGGCTCGGCGCGCCGTACTCATCGCGCCGCACTGCTCCTCGTACGTCGCGCCCCGCGCGTCACTCCTCCGCGGGCACCTGCGCCAGGTACGCGTCGATCTCCTCCTGGCCCGGCTCCGGCGCCAGCACCGGGAAGTCCTCCACCAGCAGTCGCGGCAGCCCCGGCACCGTCCATGCCCCGAACAGGTCGAGCGCCGCGTCGACCGCCGCCTCCTCGAACCGCCCGAAGTCCCCGGTCAGTTCGTCCGGCATCGGCCGCCCGAGCGCGGTCAGCTCGGCCAGGTTGCGGTAGCTGCGCCGCATCAGGCCCTGCTCCAGCAGCCGCCGCGCGCCGTCCGTGGCCATGCCGACCGACAGCACCCGGCCCGGTCCCCAGCCCTGCTCGTCCGGTTCGTCCAGCCAGCCGGTCGACGCCAGCGCCTCGTACGCGGCCAGCCGCTCCTCCTCGGCGAGCTCGCCGAAGCCGGCCAGCCAGTCCCGCACGGCCGCCTCGTCCGCGACGTCCACCCCGTACGCGTGCAGCAGCAGCGCGTACAGCCGGGGCCAGGTCACCAGGTCGGCGCGGCGCAGCAGCCCGGCCGCGACCTCGCCCTGCCACTCGGCCTCCGCGTGCAGCCGTTCCTGGCGCTTGGCGTTGAGCCGCCGGGCCGCCCGCTGGTGGTCGATCAGCAGCCGGACGGCGTCGCCGTACGCGAGCGGGTCCTCCTCGGGTCCGGGTTGGACGTACAGGTGGAGCCGCTCGTACAGCAGGTGCTCCACCGCGGCGGAGGTCAGTTCGGGCCAGCCGTCGTGCATCCTGCTCCCGCCCAGCTCCAGCAGCGCCAGCACCGCGCGCAGCGGCTCCTCGGCCACCGGCGTGCGGCCCTGCTCGGCCGCCCAGGCGAGCAGGTCGGCGGCCCTGGTGCGCGGGGCGAGCCGCAGGTCTTCGTCGTTCATAGTCCGAACGGTAGTCGCCGGGGGCGGGTAGGGTCGGCAGCCATGGTCCCCGTACGACTCGTCGGCCCCCGGCTGGCCATCCGCGAGTACCACCACACCGACGGCGACGTGGACGCGCTGCACGCGCTGTTCGGCGACCCGGAGGTCACCCGTCACCTGCCCTTCGAGCCGTGCGACCGCGAGTCCTGCGCCGACCAGATCGAGCTCTACCTGGAGGAGGCGATGGCCGAGGAGCGGGACACCTACCGGCTCGCCGTCACCAGGCTCGCCGACGCGGCGGACCCGCGGGACGCGACGCCGATCGGGCACGCCTCGCTGACCCTCGGGAAGCACCGCGCCGCCCAGCTCGGCTACGTCCTCGGCCGCGAGTCCTGGGGCCGCGGCTACGCGGGCGAGATCGTCGGCCTGCTCTGCGAGTTCGCCTTCCGCACCCTGGACCTGCACCGGCTGGCGGCTCGGGTCGAGGTGGCCAACACGGCCTCCGTCAAGGTGCTCACCAGGCTCGGGTTCCAGTGGGAGGGGCGGGTACGGCACGCCCGGCTCAAGGACGGCGTCTGGTCGGACGCGTACCTCTACGGGCTGCTCGTCGACGAGTGGCCGGGCCCGACCGGCTGACCCGTGCCCCCGGCACCGGCCGCCCGGGGGCGGGGGATAACCCCACCCCCGATCCGCCAGGCCTCCGGATGCCCCCCGAGCCGCGCTCCGACCAGACTGGACGACGTCAGCGAACGCGAACGACCGTCAGAACGAGGGGCCGGGGGCCGGGACATGAGCAGCAGCCGAAGCACGTGGGACCACGAGGGTGACGTCCTGGGCGGTTACGGCGCCGACCGGCACGCGGATCCGTACACCGACCCGCGCGCCGACCGGTACGCCGACCGCGCCCACCGGAGCGAGCGGCCGCCCGTCTTCTGGGCGGCGCCGTTCTCCGCGCACTACTACCGCGAGATCGGCTACGTGCTCAGCGGCCTGCCGGTGGCGATCGCCGGCTTCGCCGTCGCGATCACCCTGTTCTGCCTCGGCCTCGGCACCTTCGTCACCGCCCTCGGCCTGCCGGTGCTGGCCGGCCTGACCACCGCCGGCCGCGGCTTCGGCCGGCTGGAGCGGGCCCGGACGCGCGGCATGCTGGCCCTGGACGTCCCCGGGCCGAAGCCGGTGCGCCGGGTCCGCCCGGGCGGCTGGGGCGGGATCACCGCGCGGCTGGCGGACGGGGCGGGCTGGAAGGCCGCGCTGTACCAGGTGGTGATGTTCCCCTGGGCGATCTTCAGCTTCGTCATGACGCTGGTGTTCCTGCTGCTCGGCTGGGCGATGGCGCTCTACCCGGTCTACCACTGGGTCTTCCCGGCCTACACCGACTGGCGCGGGTACCGGGTGTTCGACTACACCGACAGCCACCACGTCCACCACGTCTACTACATCGAGGGGATGTGGCAGATCGCCGGGTTCTCGCTGGCCGGGGTGGTGCTGGTGTTCCTCACCGCGCAGCTGGTCCGCGGCCTGACCAACGTCAACCGGGCCGCCGCCCGGGGCCTGCTCGGCCGCTGAGCGGGCCGCCCACCGCGCCTCGACCGCCGGGCCTCGCCCACCGCGCCTCGACCGCCGGCCCCGACCCCGTCCGTACTCCGGATGCGGTCGGGGCCGGCCCGTGTTCGGATGACCGGGTGGCCGTCGCAGGCATTCCCCCCGAACCCCCGGACGTCCTGGTCACCTCCCGTCCGCTGGACGAGTACTGCGCCCTGTTCGACCTCACCCGGGCCCAGCTCGCCGCCCTCCCCGGGCCGCTGCTGGACTGCCCCGGCGGCGCGGCCGGCCTGGCCGCCGAGGCGCGCGACCTGGGCTGCCGGGTGATCGCCGCCGACCCGGCGTACGCGCTGCCGCTGCCGGTGGTCGCGGACCGCGCCCTGGCCGCCCGGGCGGCGATGGCCGACGCGATGGCCGCCCGCCCGTTCCTCTACCCCTCAACGCTCCCGCACCGGCCCGAGCGCTACCTGCGCAGCTGGGACCGCGCCCGTCGGCTGTTCGCCGCCGACTCGGCCGCGCACCCGCAGCGGTACGTGGCCGCCGCACTGCCCCGGCTGCCCTTCGCGGACGGCACTTTCGCCCTCACCCTGAGCGGCTACCTGCTCTTCGCCTACCCCGAACTCTTCGGCCCCGAGCACCAGTTGGCCGCCCTGGCCGAACTGGTCCGGGTCACCTCGCCGGACGGCGAGGTCCGGGTCCAGCCGCTGCACGACGGGCGTGGCCGCCGCTGCGGGCACCTCGACCCGCTGCGGTACGCGCTCGGCGAGTGCCGCATCGCCAGCGAGGTCCGCCGCTTCCCCCGCGCCGAGGACGGCCGCACCCGCCGCGTCCTGGTGCTCCGGGCCGCCGACCGCCGCCGCCGAGCCGATATGTAATGGTCCCTACTGGCTTTCACCCCTATACTCGCCACATGACCGAGACCATGATCCGGCCGGCCGGAGCAGCCGACGCCGACCGGCTCACCGAACTGATCCAGGCCTCCGGCGCCTACCGCGGCGCGTACTTCGCGATGATCGACGGCTACCGGGTGACCCCCGACTACCTCGCGCGGCACGAGGTGCGGATGGCCGTGGACGGCGCCGACGACCACCTGCTCGGCTTCTACGCGCTGATCCGGGAACCGGCCGAACTGGACCTGATGTTCGTCGCCGACCGGGCCCAGGGGCTGGGCATCGGGCGGCAGTTGATCGCGGACATGCTCGACCGCGCCCGGGCGGCCGGGATCGCCGCGGTCAAGGTCGTCTCCCACCCGCCCGCCGAGCGCTTCTACCTGCGGATGGGCGCCGAACGCACCGGCACCCGGCCACCGCAGCCCAGGACCCCCTGGGAGCAGCCCGAACTGCGCTTCACCGTCTAGGAGTCGCCCCCGGCCGGTCCGGTCGGTGCCACCGCCCCGGTCGGTGCCGCAGACCCGGGCGGCTGCGCCGGCACGAAGGCCGTCACCTGCAGCCGGGACAGGATCTTCTCCGCCAGCCAACTGCGGTCCGACCCGTACGGAATGCCCCGCGGATCGACCAACTGCGCCGCCACCGCGTCCCGCAGCCGCTGCGCCCCGGCGGCCGGCAGCCGGGAGAGCAGCCCCCGGGCGGCCAGCAGCGCGTGGTACTGCTCGAAACCCGAGCGCGGGCGCTCGATCGCCTCCAGCACGCTCGCCAGGTCCGCCAGCGACGGGTCGCCCTGCATCAGCGCGAGCGCCTGGATCCGCCGCCCCTCGGAGCCGTCCGTGAAGAGGTCCCGCACCTGGTCGGCGGTCAGCGCCGAACGCCGGGCGGTCGAGCGGACCTCGGCCACCACACCCTCCGGCCCGGCCGGCGAGCCCACGGCGGGCGGCAGCTGCCCGGCCAGCGCGGCGGGGTGCTCCGCGCTGCCGCCCAGCAGCCCGAGCTGCTGCATCGCGCGGACCCGCAGGTCGTCCGCACCCACCTTGTCGCCGTGCCGGTCGCGGTCCTGTCCGGCGAGGAAGAGGTCGAGGGCCCGGTCGGCGTCGTTCAGCACCTGCGGCAGCGCGAGCCTGGTCACCAGCCAGCCCGTCAGGAAGCCGAAGACCAGGAAGTAGAGCACCAGCGCCGCCGCGAACGGCACCGCGGCCTCGCCGCCGCCGAGCACCGGCGCCAGCGCCGTCCCGAGTCCGTGCAGCCGCTCGCCGAGCGAGCCGAGCTGGGTCAGCCCGACGCCCAGCAGCACCTTGGTCAGCCAGTCCGAGACCTGCTCCAGATTGGTGTTCGGCACGTACGAGCCCTGCGGCGCGTCCGAGCCGCCGCGCACCCGGGGCACCCCGAACAGGAAGCCCAGCCCGCCGCCGAGCACCGCCGAGGCACCGGCCACCACCAGCCCGCCGCCGAGCGCCTGCCAGGTCCGGTCCCGGCCGAGCGCGAACAGCAGCAGCCCGGTCAGCCCCGTCCCGGCCAGTACTCCGGCGGCACCCCACTGCACCGTCCGCAGCGCCGAACCGCCGCCCGGCCGCCGTGCCTTCGCCATCGCCACCCACCCCCTGTGTCCGCGCCGCTCCGCTCCGGAACCCCGCGCCGACTCTAGCGCCGGGGTCCCACCAGGAGAACGCCCCGGGCCCACCCCGGCTACGACACGGGGCGGACGTGCAGACGGCCCGCGGGCTGCTCCTCCGCGCCGGCCCGTGCACTGGCCGGGCGCCGAGGCACCGGGGATGTACCGGTGAGCCCGCGGGCCGGGTGACTGCTGCCTTTCGTCGTCCGTGTTCTACCCCAAATGGGGAGTCGCCCGGTGCTCCAGGAAGTGCTGAAGCCGGAGTTGCTGGGTGTGGTGCATCGGGAGATCTCCAATATCGTGCGGAGCTACGAACTGGAGGTCGGTCGACTCGTCGGAGATCCGGAGTTCCCCGCCCGTGATGCGGGCGGTGAAACAGACGTTGAACTGTTGCCGCACCTCTCCGTCCGAGTAGGCGATCACGTGCCGAGGATCGGTGTAGGTGCCGACGAGTCCAGTGAGCTCTACGTCGAGACCGGTCTCCTCACGGACCTCCCGGACGGCTGTTTCCGGAAGTGACTCGCCAAGATCCATCGTGCCGCCCGGAAGCGCGTACAGGCCGTTGTCGGTGCGTCGTTGAAGCAGGATGCGCCCTTCGGCATCAGTCACCACTGCGGACGCTGCCACCACCAGCCGGTTGGGCTTAGGCGCGTTGGGATCGTCGTAGAACTCGGTCCGTGCCACGTGATCAGCTCTCCGCAACCGGTAGGGCGGCGTTCCACACTGCGTCGAAGCTCGCAGCATAGGTGTCGAACAGCGTGCCTGTGCCTGTCTGCCGCAGGTGCCAAACCGGGGCTCCGAAGGCTACTGGCTCGGACATGCCGAACCCCCGGGTCCTCGCCTTGAGGGTGTCCCGGGGGCACGACAACTTCTGCGCGAATCGTCCGCAGAGCTACGACTCAGGCCGTACGCTCCACGGAGGCGCGCCCGAGAGAGTCGAACGCGCTCACGTGCGCAGTTGCGTAGTTACTCAACTCAGGATCACCTCCTTTCGTGTGCCGCCACGATAGGCAGCCCACCGGCCGGAGGGCAACGGATTAAATCGCGACCGCGGCTCGGGCGGGATCGACGGTTCGGCGGATCTTCCGTCCGGAGGTCGCTCGGGTGGGGCGGCAGGGGCGTGCGCTCCGTGGGCCCGGGAACGCGAAAGGCCCGGAGGACGGATCCTCCGGGCCTTTCGGCTACTGAGTAGCGGGGACAGGATTTGAACCTGCGACCTCTGGGTTATGAGCCCAGCGAGCTACCGAGCTGCTCCACCCCGCGTCGGTGAACACAACAATACGTGGAAGTCGCCGAGATGGGAAATCCGTTCTCCGGCCGCTCCCGCGGCGGGCACCCGGGCCGCCCGGGCCGGGTGCCTCAGGCCGCTCCGACGGAGTGCCCGGCGGGCCGTCGGCCGCCCCGGATCCCGTCCCCGTCCCGGAGCGAGCCCCGGACGGCGCGGGTCCTCGCCCAGGCCGCGAAGCAGACCAGCGCGACGAAGCAGGGCACCATCAGCGCCGCGTACACCACCAGGAAGCCGTCCGTGCCGAGGTCGGCGGCGGCGTTCCAGGTGCCGTGCAGCACCATCGCCAGCAGCAGCCCGGTCGGCGCGGCCAGCCGGGCGAGCAGGCGCCGCCCGGTGGTCAGGGCGACGGCCACGCCGATGCCGGTGAGCGCGGTGAACAGCGGGTGCGCGAAGGGGGAGAGCAGGGCGCGCAGCACGAAGGTCTGCACGGTGCTGTCGAAGTCGCGCAGGCTGGGCGGATCACCGAGGCCGATGCTGTCCAGCCGCTGCCGCTGGTCGCTGGTGAAGGCCCGGCCCAGGTAGAGGACGTTCTCGGTGAAGGCGAAGCCGCACGCGGTCATCCCGCCGAGCACCACCCCGGCGGCCAGGGTGCGCGGCCGGGAGCGGCGGTGCGGCGTGCCGCCGGGCGGCGGGGCCGGGCGGAGGTAGGGCAGCGGCCGCAGGTACGGGCGCAGCCGCAGCCGGCCCCGGGCGTGCGGCTCGACCGGGCGGCGCTGGTACGGGCGGGGGCGCCGGGGCACGGGCGACCGGCTCAGCAGCGGCGCGCAGGGGCGCCCGGTGCGGCGGCCGCGGCAGCGCGGCCGCCGGCCGAAGGGCAGCAGCAGCACCAGCAGGGCGGTGGCCTTGGCGGTCTCCTCGATCACCGGGGTGGCGATCCCGGCGCCGAGCAGCTCGCCGAGCCGGCCCTGATGTCTGGTCAGGTAACTGGCCGTCCAGTTGTTGGCGAGGATGGCGACGGTCGTGGCGGCGCAGGCGCCCCAGCCGAGGCAGAACACGGTGTGCCGCAGCGGCACCCGGGCGGTGAGGTTGAGCCAGGCCAGGCCGCCCAGCACGAAGGGCAGCGGCACCATCGCGAGGCCCAGCCCGACCAGCAGCCCGACGGTGCCGGTCTGCCGTTGGACCAGGTGCAGGATCAGCGCCCCGCAGCCGATCAGGGTGAGGACGGCGGTCGCGGTGACCGACGAGAGCGCGACGGAGCGGCGCCGGCCCGGCGGCCCGCCGGGGGCAGCGGGGGCGGTGCCGGGAGCGTCCGCGGCCGACGACGGCGGTCCGCCCGGCCGGGGCAGCAGGCGTCGGTCCCGGCGCTTCCGGGGGCCCGGGATGGTCCGGGTGTCGCCGGTGCGCGGGACCGTCTCCGGTGCGTCGGCGGCGACCTGAACAGCCGTCCGGACAGTCCGGGCGATCGGCCGGGACCCGCCGCCGGACGGGCTGCCCATGCGGCACAGGGTAGGCCACGGCAGCCGCCCGTCGGGAGGACTCGGGACGAACCGTCCGTCCGGGGCGCGCCCGTACGGTCCTCGCGCGGCCGCCGTTCGAACGGCGGCCGGCGGGTCAGCGGCGGCGGAACAGCAGGTCGTGGACCACGTGGCCCTTGGCGATCCCGGCCCGTTCGAACTTGGTGACCGGACGCCACGCCGGTCGCGGCGCGTAACCGGGGATGCTGCCGTCCGGGTGGTCGGCGGGCTCCAGCCAGCCGGTCCCGTCGCCCTCGGGGTGCAGGTTCTCCAGCTCCGGCGAGGCGGACAGCACCGCCAGCATCTGCTCCGCGTACGGCTCCCAGTCGGTGGCGCAGTGCACCAGGGCGCCGGGGGCGAGCCGGGGCAGCACCAGGTCGAGGAAGGCGGGCTGGACCAGTCGGCGCTTGTGGTGCTTGGGCTTGGGCCACGGGTCGGCGAAGAAGACCCGCAGACCGGCCAGCGAGGCGTCCGGGAGCATGTCGCGCAGCAGGATCACCGCGTCGCCGGCGGCCGTCCGGACGTTGTCCGAGCCGTCGCGCTCCAGCAGCCCGAGCAGGTTGCCGTGGCCCGGGGTGTGCACGTCGGCGGCGAGGATGCCCATGGCCGGGTCGGCGGCGGCCATCGCGGCGGTGGTCTCGCCCATGCCGAAGCCGATCTCCAGCGTCACCGGCAGCTCGCCGAACAGCTCCCGCAGGTCGAGCGGGGTGCCGTCGATCGGGATGCCGTACGTCTCCCAGCTCCGGTCCAGCGCGCTCGCCTGGGCGTTGGTCATCCGGCCCCGGCGCGGCTGGAAGCTGCGGATGCGACGCTCCCGGTGCTGGGCCTCGGTGGCCTTGTGCGGGTACATCGGCGCGGGGTAGGCGGCCGGCGCCGCGGACATCCGGGCGGACGGCGAGGGCTGGGGGATCGGGGCGGTGGCAGTCACAATCCCCCGAGTCTACGGGGCCGCGCGGGGCGCCCGGCGGGGTGTGTGACGGGGCTCATCCGGGCTCCGGGCGCGGGCCCGGTCCCGCCTGTTCCGCCCGGTCCCGCCAGGCGCCGCCCGGTCTCGATCGGTCCCGCCCGTCCTCCCTGTCCCGTCCCTCCGGTCATCCCCCCGCCGCCAGGGCGGCCAGGGCCCGGCGGGCCACCTCCCGACCGATCGGCAGCGAGGCCGTCGCGGCGGGGGAGGGGGCGTTCAGCACGTGCACCGCGCGGCGCGGGGAGCGCGGGTCGGCCGGGTCGAAGCCCGCGAAGGCGAAGTCGTCCAACAGCGAGCCGTCCCGGGCCACCGCCTGGGCCCGCACCCCGGCGGCCGCCGGCACCAGGTCCTCGGCGGAGACGGCGGGCAGCAGCCGCCGTACGGCGGTGGTGAACGCCCGCTTGGACAGTGAGCGGTGCAGCTCGCCCAGCTCGTACCGCCAGTGCCGGCGGGCGATCCGCCAGGTGCCGGGGAAGGCCAGCGTCCCGGCCAGGTCGCGGGGGCGGACGGTGCGCCAGTCGTACCCCTCGCGGGCCAGCGCGGGCACCGCGTTCGGGCCGACGTGGACGTCCCCGTGGATGCCCCGGGTGAGGTGCACGCCGAGGAAGGGGAAGGCCGGGTCGGGCACCGGGTAGACCAGGCCGCGCACCAAGTCCCGCCGCTGCTCGGTCAGTTCGTAGTACTCGCCGCGGAACGGCACGATCCGCACGCCGGTCTCGTCGCCGGCCAGCCGGGCGATCCGGTCGCTGTGCAGGCCGGCGCAGTTCACCAGCACCCGGCAGCGCAGCTCGCCGGCGGCGGTGCCCACCGTCACCCCGTCCCGGCGCCGCGCCACCGCCCGGACCTCGCTGCCGGGCCGCAGGTCGGCGCCGGCCTCCCGGGCCAGCCGGGCGTAGGCGGTGGCGACGGCCGGGAAGTCGCAGATGCCGGTGGTGCCGACGTGCAGCCCGGCGATCCCGGTCACCTCCGGTTCGTACCGGGCGATCCCGGCCCGGTCCAGCTCGGCGACCGGGACGCCGTTCGCCCGCCCGCGCTCCGCCAGCGCCGCCAGCCGGGGCAGTTCGGCGGCGCCGGTGGCCACGATCAGCTTGCCGGTCACCTCGTGCGGGACGCCGTGCTCGCGGCAGAACGCCACCAGCTCGGCGGCGCCCGCGACGGCGTACCGGGCCTTGTACGAGCCGGGGCGGTAGTAGACGCCGCTGTGGATCACCCCGCTGTTGCGCCCGGTCTGGTGCGCCGCGAAGCCGGCCTCCTTCTCCAGCAGCGCGATCCGCAGCCCCGGCCGGGCCCGGGTCAGCGCGTACGCCGTGGCCAGGCCGACGATCCCGCCGCCCACCACCAGTACGTCGACCTCGTCCGCCACGGTCCGCTCCTCGCCTCGCCCGGTCGCCCCCGCCGTGGCCGATGCTGCCACGGCGCCCCGGACGGGTCGAGAGCGCGAACGGCCCGCCGCCGGAACGCCGAGCGGCCGGGAGGGGACCACCCCCGTGGGTCCCTTCCCGGCCGCTGGCCCGGCCGCTCGCCCGGCCGGGGCAGTCGCCGCACGGCCGACTGCCGAACCGGCCGAACCGCCCCCCGTCCCTCCTACCCCTGCTCCTCCCAGGGCCAGTGGGCGTTCGCCCCGGCCTCCAGGAGCGGGATGAGACGGAAGGCCGCGTCGCTCAGGCCGCCGAAGGTGTGGCGGTGGGCGCCGCCGCTGGGGCCGTGGGCCGGGGCGTAGCCGGCCAGGTTCCAGGTGTAGACGGGCACGTGGGCGGGGACGGCGGCGAGTGGGTCGCCGCCCCAGTGGCCCGGTCCGGTCTGCTCGTCGGTGACGATCACGACCCGGTCGTGGCCGCGGTAGTGGGCGCGGACGGCGTCGGCGGTGTTGGTGCCGCCGAGGCTGGAGAAACGGTCCAGCACCCGCAGCACCGCCTCGCCCCGGCCGACCTCGATCACCCGGCTGCTGGTGCCGAACTCGACCAGGTCCGCCTCGGCGGCGCGGACCTTCAGCGCGGTGCCGAAGATCGCCGCCGAGTCGGCCCGGTTGAGCTCGGTCGGGCCGCCGGAGCGGTCGAACATCGAGCCGGAGCGGTCCACCAGGACCAGCGTCCGGCCGGGCAGTTCCGGCACGTTGGCCAGCGAGTGGTCGAGCGCGGTCTCCAGCGCGTGCCCCCAGCGCAGCGAGGGCACGTGCCGGTGCGCGGACAGGTAGCGGAACGGGAACTGGCGCGAGCGCCGTACCTCGCCCTTGTCGGAGATCCGCCGGGCCACCTCGGCCGCGACCGCGTCCGACACCCCGGCCCGGTCGAAGTTGCGCAGGTTCCGCACCAGCGCCATCGGGCCCATCGACGGGATGACCGCCTCCCAGACCGGTGCGTCGAGCGGCCCCTGCAGCCAGCCGGCCAGCGCCTCCCAGGTCAGCCCGGCGGCGGCCAGCCGCTCGGCGCCGTCCTCGGCGGTCACCGCGTCCCGGCGCTCGTCCACGGGCAGCGCGAGCAGCGCGCGGTTGGCGGTCAGCACCGGGTCGGCCGCGGGCGGGACGGCCTCCTCCGGCCGGTGCCGGCGGTCCAGCGCGTACGCGAACAGCGCGCCCTGCCACGGCTTGTCCGGGTCCGGCGAGGGGTGGGTCAGCTCGATCACGTCGCCGAAGCGGTAGCCCTTGCCCGCGGTGTCGTACTTGAGCAGAGAGCGGGCGTCGTAGAGGCGGCGGACGGCGTCCGCGACACCGCGCTTGAGCGGCTTGGGCAGCGCCCGGCCGTAGCGCGAGGTCCAGTACGCGAGCAGTTCGCCGGGCTCGTCGGCGCGCCGCAGCACCGCCGCGACGGCCTGCCGGGAGTGCCCGTGGGCGCCCGCGTCGAGCCGGGCGCGGGTGAACTCGGCGGCACCGACCAGGGCCGCGGTGCGCATGTGGGCGCCGTAGCGCAGCCAGCGCAGCAGTCCGAGGGTCCACTCGGGCTCGGCGACGGCGAGTTCGCGCACCAGCGCGGTGTAGCGGTCGTCGCGGGCGCCGCCGTTCTCGTAGTAGGTGTCCTTGCCGACCATGTTGGCCACCGCGAGCAGGAACAGCTCGGACTTGCGGTCGCGGACGTGGCCGACGCCGCCGTTGTGGTTGCGGGTGAGCCGCCCGGTCGTGGTCACCGGCGAACTCGGACCCGCCTTGGTCTTGCGGATGTTGAACCTGGACATGCGACAGCCCCCCTCGGCGTGCTGGTGTCGGTGGGAGGGAGGCATGCTGCGGCCGGGGTGCCCGAGATCGTGCCGGCCGTGGGACGGTCGACGTCGGCGGAGGTGTGTATGCCTTGTGCTCTACCCGTTGAGCTAGCGGCCGCGCTCGCGCACGGCACGCCCGGGACTCGAACCCGGAACCGCAAGATCCGAAGTAACCCCCGCCTGCGCACCGGGCACTCCGGAGCGCGCTGCCTCCCGAGATCGAGGAAATGCGGCTGCGGTTTCGGATGCTTCACCGCGCCCCGTGGGGGCACTCCACAGAAGTAACCGCTGCCGTCGCACCGGGAGGTGCGGACGAACTATTCACGTGTGGGTGTCCGGAGTTCAAGGACGGCTGAGGTGACGTAGCTGCTCTGGCCACTGAGCTACACCGGCCCGAAGCCGGTGACGGGATTCGAACCCGCGACCTGCCCATTGGGAGTGGAAGTAACCTCTGCCTGCGCACCCGGACAGGAGAGACCTTAGCCAGGCCCCTCCGGCCGCCGCACCTCATTTACCGTCAGGCCGTCCGGGCCCTGGCCCGCCGCCGTCGGGCCCGCCGCCGCTCGCGCCGGAACGCCGCCCTCACCGGGCGCCGCTCACGCCGGAGCGACGATCACCGCCCGCGCCCGCTCGGCCAGTTCCCGTACCCGGCGCTCGCCGTGGAACGGCTCCAGCCGCCGCAGCATCTCCACCACGTACTCCCGGCTGCGCTGCGAGGAGATCCGGCCGGCCACCTCGACGGCGCGTTCGCCGGCGGCGACCGCGGCGTCCAGGTTGCCCGCCTCCGCCTCGGCCATCGCCGAGACCACCAGCCGCAGGCCGTGCGAGCGGACGAAGCCCTCGGTGGGCGTGGCCAGCGCCTCGCGGGTGAACTGCCGGACCTTGGAGGGCACTCCGAGGTCGCGGAAGCACTCGGCGGCGTCGGCGGCGAGCCGGTCGTAGGCGTAGAAGTCGATCCACGCCGGATCGGGATCCCCGGCGCGTGCCCGTTCGAGTGCGCTCTCCGCCGCGCCGAGCGCCGTGGCGCACGCCGCCGCGTTGCGGGCCTTGGCCTGGGCCCGTGCCTCCACCAGGTGGAAGAAGCTCATGGCGCGGGCGGTGGCCAGGCCGCGGTTGCGCTCCAGGGCGGCCTGCGCGAGGTCGACCGCCTCCTCGGCGAAGCCCCGGTAGCCGGCCTGCAGGCTCATCGAGGCCAGCACGTAGCCGCCGAGCGGCACGTCGGCGGCGGCCCGGGCGAGCCGCAGGGCCTGGATGTAGTACCGCTGGGCGGCCTCGTGCTGCCCGGTGTCGAAGGCCATCCACCCGGCCAGCCGGGTCAGTTCGGCCGTCGCGCCGAACAGCGCCCGGCCGACCGCGTCGCTGTACGAGGCCAGCAGCAGCGGCGCCGCCTCGACCCGCAGGCACTCCGGCACCATCGACGAACGCCAGTCCCCGCCCCCGTACTTGGAGTCCCAGCGGCGGGCCTCCTGGGCGGCCTCGCGGAGCTTGGCGGCGTCCGAGTGGCCGACCCGGTAGGAGGACGTGTCGCTCGGGGAGCGCGGCACCTCGCGGGCCACCGAGCCGTCCGCCGGGGCGATCAGCCAGCGGGAGACGGGCGTCGCGTAGGCGGCGACCGAGAAGGTGCCGGCCAGGCTGTCGCTCCACCGGCCGCCGCCGGGGCCCCGGCGCAGGTCGAGGTCGACCCGCCACAGGTCGGTGGCGGAGCGGACGGCCTCGGCGACGTCCCGCGGGAAGGCCAGGCCGAGTTCGGGCGCCGGGTCGGTGTCGCCCAGGCCGATCTCCTCCAGCGGGACGGGCCGGCCGAGCTTGCCGCCGATCGCGGTGGCGATCAGGTGCGGCACCGGGCCCTGCGGGACCATGCCCTTGCTGACCCAACGGGCCACCGAGGTCTTGTCGTACCGCAGGGTCAGCCCGCGCTGGGCGCCGAGGTCGTTGACCCGGCGGGCCAGCCCGGCGTTGCTGATCTGGGCGAGGGTCAGGAGCGTGCCGAGCCGTTCGTTCGGTCCACGTGGGCTGACGGTCATGGTGGCGGCTGCACCTCCTGCGGCCTTGTGCGCGGGGCCCGGGCGGCACCGGGCCGTAGCTGCAGTACCTAGAGTAGTCGGACGCGTTCCGACGGTTAAGAGGCTGCATTCCGGATGGCGGGATCGCGCACTCGGCGGTGCCGCGCGGAGGTTGGTCCGGACCACTCGGATCCGGCCGATCCTGCCGCGCGCCGGAGCGTCGTGCTCCGGTCCCGTGTTCACGTGCGCCCGGCCGTGCCCCCTGGTTCGACCGGCTGGTCGGCGATTCGCTGGTGGTCGTGGGTCGGCCCGCCGTCGAGGACCCGGCGGGCCGGGGAACGCCGCCGCCTCAATCCCCGCGGGCGGCGGTGAAGTCCGGGAGGGCATGCGGATGCCCTCCCGGGCTGGGCGACGCCTTTCGGCCATCTCGCGATGCCCATGCCAAGGCGCCCCGCGGGCGGTCCGGGCCGGGGAGGGGAAGGCCCGGCCCGCCCATCGCCGACCGTGGCCGCCCCGCTTCGCCGTGCCCGCCGCCGGCCGGTCGCCCCGAACCGGAACCCGCAACACCGGCCACAGCGCCCCCGAGCGGTGGCACGATGTCCCTGACGGCGCGTCGAGCTCGGAGGGCACGTCGGGACGCGCGCGGGCCCCCGCGGCACACCCCACCCGGCCGCCCGCCCCGGCGGCGAACGCGCCGCGCGGATGCAGGTCCTCGTCCGGTGGAGGCGCGATGCGGTGGCTGACGGGCTGGTGCACGGGCGCACCGCGGGCGGGTACGCCCGCGCACGAGGCGATCGGCACGGTCGCACCGATCGCCGCGCGCCCCCTGTGGGCCGGACCGGACCCGCTCTGGGCCGTCGGCGACTGGCGCCCCGAGGAGATCCGCCTGGCCACCCTCCGCCCCGGCGCCCCCGCCGTGGTCCGCACCGGCCCCGCCGGCCCCGACCCGGTCGAGGACACCCCCGCCACCACCCGGCTCGCCGTCCTCGGCCACTGCGGCGCCACCGACGCCGAACTCGCCGCCGGCCTCGCCGCCGCCCGCGGCGGCGCCGTCCGCCACCTGACCGCCTGGCCCGGCAGCTACACCGTCGTGCTGCGCTCCGGCACCCGCTCCACCCTGCTGCTCACCGACCTCGCCGGCGCCCAGCCCGTGTTCCACACCCCCTGGGGCCACGGCACCGCCTACGCCACCGCCGCCCTCCCGCTCGCCGATCTGGTCGGCGCCCCGCTGGACACCGGCCACCTCGCCGCCCGCCTCGCCTGTCCCGAGTCCCCCGAGGCGCTCGGCACCGGCACCCCGTACCTCGGCGTCCAACAGGTGCCCCCCGGCCACGTGCTGGCGATCCGCGGCGGCCGCCCGTACCTCTCCGCCTACGACGGCCCGGCCTCCGCCGAGCAGCCCCGCGACGAGGCGCCCGCCGTCCGCGAACTCACCCGCGCCCTGCTGGAGTCCGTCCGCTCCCGGGTCCGTACCACCGTGCCGGTCCTCGACGCCGCCGGACGGGCCCGGCTCGGGGCCGACCTCTCGTACGGCACCGCCTCCGCCACCGTCGCCCTGCTCGCCGCCGCCGTCCCTCTGCCGCCGGCCCCCTCGACGACCGTACCCGCCCCGAGGGGGACGGCGGCCGCCGCGGCCCCGGGGCGCACGGAGGCCGCCGCGGCCGAGGGGGCCAGGAACGGCGCGGTCAAGGGCTCCTGGGCCCGCGCCGCCACCCGGACACCCGCCGCCCCCGAGCAACTGGCCGCCGTCACGCTCGGAGAGACCGAGCCCCCCGCCACCCTCGCCCTCGCCCCCGACACCCCGCGACTGCGGCACACCGTGCTCGACCCCGGCCCCGACGCCCTCCCGTACGCCGGACTGCGCACCGACCCGCAGGCCGGCCGGCTCACCGACGAACCCGGGCCCGAACTCGTCGCCGCCGCCCGGGCCGAGGCCCGCTTCGACGCCGGCGGCACCGACCACCTCACCGGCTACGGCGCCCGCCAGGTCCTCGACGGCCACCCGGCCCGCCTCGCCGACCTCATCCGGTCCGGCCGGCCGCGCGAACTCCTGCCCCCGGTCGCCGCGCTGGCCGGCGCCGACCGGGCCGTCGCGGGCGTCCTGACCGGTGCGCTGCGCACCCCGCTCACCGTGGTCCGGGCCGCCCACCGGCTCTCCCGGGTCCGCTACGCCGAGGCGCTGGACGAGGCCGCCGCCAAACTGACCGCCCGTCACGTTCCGGACGGCGGCGGGACGGCCGGGAGCCGCTCGGCGGTCGACCTCGCCTGGTGCGTGCCCGGCCCGGCCGCCCGCTGGCTCTCCGACGAGGCGCTCTCCGCGGTGGCCCTGCGGCTCCGCCTGGCGGCGCGCAGACCGGCGCCCGACGAACACCCCGGCGCCCACCGCGCCCGGCACGCCCTCTACCGCCAGGCGCGCTCCTTCCGCACGCTCGTCCACGCCGCCGAACAGCCCGGCCAACGGCTGCACGCGCCCTTCCTCGACAACCAGGTCGTCCGCGCGGCCCGACTGCTCCCCGACGACGTCCGCCTCCAGCCCGGCGCCCGGCACGCCCTCCTGCACGCCGTCCTCACCGGCGCCGGCCGCACCGACCTGCCCCCCGACTGGGGCCGCGGCCCCCGGCCCGACCGCACCGCCCCCGCCCGGGCCGGCCTCCGGCTCGCCGCCGACGGCCTCGCCGAACTCTTCGACGCCCCCCTCCTCGCCGAAGCCGGCCTCATCGACCTCCCCGCGGTCCGCGCCGGCCTCGCCCGCTCCGCCGACCCCCTCTCCCCGGCCGCCCTCGCGGGCCTCGCCGACCTCGTCTCCACCGAACTCTGGCTCCGCCGCATCCGCGCCCGCCGCCACGGCGCCTGCTGGACCGGCCTCCCCCACCCCCTCCCCCCGGCCCTCACCTCCTGACCTCGGCACCTCCTGACCTCCTGGTCTCCGCCGCGTGCTGCCCGCCCGGCACCTCCTCTCGGCGCGGTGGCGGCGACGGCGTCGCCCGGGCGGGCCATGATGGCGGGGTTGTGGATCCCCGGGTGAGGAGGGTGTGCGGTGGCCGGTGGGAGCGCGGGGCGGGACGTGCCCGTGGTGCTGTCGGTGCTCGGGCGGCCGCCGACGGGGCGGCCGGCGGGGGTGCTGGCGGCGTGCGACGGGTCGGACGGGTCGCTGTGGGCGCTGGACCGGGCGATGACGGAGGCGGAGCTGTTCGGCCTGCCGCTGTACGTGCTGGCCGTGGTGAACCCGGCGCCGGCCGGCTATCCGCCGGGGATGGCGGAGCTGGTGCAGGAGAGCGTGGAGACGCTGGTCGAGAGCACGGCGGACGGGCTGCGCCGTTCGGTGGCCGCCGTGCAGCGGCAGCGCCCGGCCCCGTTCGCGGGGGAGATGTCGTTGCACGTGGTGCTGGGCAACGTCATCGAGGTGCTGCTGGAGGCGGCGCACCGGCAGCACACGCTGGTGGTCGGCACCCGGGGCAACGGCGGGTTCGCCCGGCTGCTGCTGGGTTCGGTGAGTTCGGCGCTGGTGCACCATGCGGCGTGCCCGGTCCTGGTGGTCCCGGCGCCGCCCGCAGGGTGAACCGGCAGGTCAGTGGGTTGTCGGGAATGTACCGAGATGGTTCATCGTTCACCGATCTCGTACACATCCGACAAGACGCCCCCTGGAGACCCCGCATGAAGGTCGAGATCTGGTCCGACATCGCCTGCCCCTGGTGCTACATCGGCAAGCGCCGCTTCGAGGAGGCCCTCGCGGGTTTCCCGGGCAAGGAGCAGGTCGAGGTCGTCTACCGCCCGTACCAGCTGGTCCCGGACGCCCCCGCGACGGCGAGCCCGCACCGCGCCTGGCTGGCCGAGCGCTACGGCCCGCAGTCCGTGGCGATGGACGCCCGGGTGGCCGAGCTGGGCCTCGCCGAGGGCATCGCCTACGACTTCGACGCCGCGCTGCACGCCAACACCTTCCTGGGGCACCGCCTGCTGCACCTCGCCGAGACCGAGTACGGCGCGGCGGTCCAGGGCCGGTTGAAGGAGGCGCTGCTCAAGGCGCACTTCACCGACGGCGTCGACGTCGGCGACCGCGCCGCGCTGGCCGACGTCGCCGTGGCGGCCGGTCTGGACCGGGACCGGGTGACCGCCTACCTGGCGGGGGACGAGGGCACCGCCGAGGTCGACGCCCAGCTGGCCGAGGGCCGGGAGCTGGGCATCACCGCCGTGCCGACCTTCGTGTTCGAGGGCAAGTGGGCGGTCCAGGGCGGTCAGGACGCCCAGACCTTCCGCAAGGTGCTGGACCAGGTCGCCGCCGAGATCGGCGAGCGCCGGCCGGCCCCGGTGCAGGTCGCCCCGGCCGGGGAGGCCTGCGCGGACGGCTCCTGCGCCATCTGACCGCTCACCGCCCGGCCACCCTCACCGGCCGGCCGCTCTGACCGCTCACCGCCCGGAGCCCGGGCCCCCGGGGCCCGTTTCAGGAGCACCTGAAGCGGGCCTCGGCCCAGTCCGAGATGTTCAGCGCGGACCAGATCCCGTACGTGGGCGTGACCACCAGCCGGATCGACTTCTGCCCGGCCAGCGGCACGTGCACCGGCACCGCGTCGTCGCCGGCGGCGAGCGTCCCGGAACGCCACAGGGTCCGGCCGTCGCCGTCCTGGACGGAGAAGACCACCCCGCCCCGGGAGAACGTGGCGTCGTCCACCCCGGCCACCGCGTCGAAGGACGTGCAGCTCCGGTTGAGGTCGATCAGGGTGGTCGCCGGGGCGCGCACGATGAGGGCGTGCGGGTGGTAGTCGCCGCCGATCCTGCTGCCGGCGCGCTGCCAGAAGGTGTCGCTGCCCCTCTGCCGGATGCTCGGTCCGGTCGGCGGCTCCCGGTGGTGGCCGGGCCTGACCACGGGCAGCGAGTCCGCCCAGAAGTCGGTGAGGGCGGGCGGCGAGGGCGGGACGACGGTCGGCGTCGGCACTGGCGTCGGCACCGGCGGCGGGGTGGGCGTCGGAACGACCGGCACCTCGGGCGTGGGAACCGGCGGCAGGGGCGGCGCGGGCACGACCGGGGGAGCGACGGCCGGCTCGGGGTCCGCGGGCCGGCTGGGCGCCGACGAGACGGGCTTCGGTGTCCGGGTGGCCGGCGGCGCCTGCGTGGGCTTGGCGGACGGCTTCGCGCTGGGGCTCGGCACGGGCACGGGCTGCTCCGGGACCGGCGGTGCGCTGCCGGGCGCGGGGGCCGGGGCCGGCGCGGGGGCGGGTGCCGGCGGTGCCGGGGTAGGGACGGCCGGGGCGCCGACGGCCGGGGGAGCGGCCGCCGGGGGCTGCGGCTCGGGCGAGCCGGTCAGCGCGTACGCGACGGCGGCGGCCGCGGCCACCGCGACGGCGGCGGCGATCCCGGCCTTGGCCGCGGCGCCCAGGCCTTCGCCGGCCACCGCGGCGGCGCCACCGCCCCCACCCCCACCGGAAGCCGCGCCGGCACCGGCCGCACCGGCGCCGACCCCGGCGCCTGTCCCCGCCGTCCCCGCGGCAGCCGAGCCGGCCGCCGTCCCGGTCGTCGCCGTGCCGGCCGCGGCGCCGGAGGACCCGGCGGTCGCCGCCGCCGTCGCCGCCGCGCCGCCGACCGCGGCGACCCCGCCGACGGCGGCCGCGGCGGCGCCGAAGCCGCCGACCCCGATCCAGACGAGCACGCCGCCGGGCAGCAGCGCGCGCAGGCCGGTGTTGATCTCGGTCAGTTCCAGGCAGGCCGCCGTGCAGCGGTCGCACTCCTTGAGGTGCCGTCCGACCTCCGCCGAGGCCCGCTTGCGCAGCGAGCCGCGGGCGTACGCCCCGAGCCGGTTGGCGTACGCCTCGCACGCACGGTCCTGGCTGCCGGAGACGTGCGCCTGCAGGAACGCTGCGGCGAGCCGGTCGCGGGCCCGGTGGGCCTGGACGGCGGTGGCGTTGGCGGTCTTGCCGAGCATCACCGCGACGGTCTTGGGGGACTCCCGCTCGACCTCGGTGTGCCAGAGCACCATCCGGTCGTCCTCGGGCAGTTCGGCGTAGGCCCGCATGACCATCCGCTGGTCGGCCAGCGCCATCGCCCAGGCGTCGGCGCCCGGGTCGGCCAGGTCGAGGTCGACGACGGCGGCCGAGGTCTGCGCGAAGACGGCGAAGTCGTCCACGAGTTGCTCGCGCCGCTCGCTGCGGTGCCAGGCGGCGGCGACGTTGCGCACGGCGGTCAGCAGGTACGCGCGGACGGCGAACTCCGGGCCCTTGCCCGCCCGCAGCGCCTGCAGGGTGCGGGCGAAGACCTCGCCCGCGAGGTCCTCGGCGGTGAAGCTGTCCCGGCAGCAGGTGCGCGCGTAGCGGCGGACCGATTCGGCGTGCCGGCGGTAGATCTCCTCGTACGCGGTGTCGTCGCCGGCCCGCACCCGGGCGGTCAACTCCGCGTCGGAGGGCGGGCGCTCGCCGTCCACCGGGTCGGCGGGGGCGGGCACGGTCGGGCGCACCGGTCGGCGGCCGCCGACCGGCTCGCCGACGAACGCCTCGGGGGCGACGCCGCCCCGGCCCGCCGGGGCCTGGCCGGGCACCCGGCCGGAGGGCAGCGCGGCGGCGGAGGCGGAGAGCGACTCGCGGCTGGGCATCCCGGCCTGGTCGGGGACGTGTCCGGCGGCCGAACCCGCTACGGCGCCCGGCACTTGGGCCGACCCGCCGGCCCCACCGATGCCACCGGCCCCGGCCCCGCCGACACCACCGATGCCACCCGCACCGCCGACACCACCCGCACCGCCGACACCACCCGCACCGCCGACCCCGCCGGGGCCCGCGGCGGACCCTTCGGCGGTGCTACCGGAGAAGCCTCCGAAGTCGAGGCCGTACCCGTAGTCGTTCTGTTCCTCGGCGCTCACAACGGACCCCAGATTCCACGACAGCCCCCGTAGTGCGGCAGGGCGCGCGGGAGTGCGCATGCGCACGGCTTCCCGACGTGCGGCGCCGACGGCGCGCGAAGGGCGCGCATCCGGACATTGGCTCCAACCACGGGCAAAGGATGGCATAGCGCAGGGACGTGCGGTAGCCGGACCGGCCGTTCCCCACTCTTCCGTGGGGCCGTCGCGGATGTGTTCGCCCAGCGTGCGCTGTCGGGGCGCACGACGCCCGGACCCGGCGCGCGGTCCTGTCCCGCGCGCCGGTGATTCGTCCAACTCCCTTGCCCACCAAGCACGTCGACCGCGCGTGCCGTCGGGGGTCAGTGCGCCCGCAGACCGTCCAGCAGGATCTGCAGCAGCCGGTCCGAGGGGCCGCCGAACGTCTGACCGTCGGTCTGCGGAGAGACCGGCGAGAAGCCGCCCGGCGCCGGTGTCGAGACCGACGGCCGGGCCGCGTGCACCGGCACCGAGGCGGTCAGCACCAGCACCACGTCCGACACCGTGACGCCCGACCGCAGTTCGCCCGCCGCACCGGCCCGCGCCACCAGCGCGGCGAGCAGCTGCAGCAGCAGCCGGGGATCGGCGTCGGCCGCCGACGGTTCGACCGCCCCGCCGGAGCGGGCCTCCTCGCCGCGCAGGTCGAAGCGGACCGCCGCGGGCGGTTCCGGTGCCCGCGGTCCGGGCACCCGGCCCAGCTCCTCCGCGTACCGGAACGCCTCCGGCGGCAACAGCCGCCCGGCGCCGCTGCTCACGGCCCGGGCCAGGTAGCCGGCCAGCGCGTCCCAGGCGCCGTCGGCGCCGTACAGCGACTCGCGCGCCTGCGCGGTCAGCCACGCCACCTCCTCGGCGGCGATCCGCTGGACCAGCACCTCCTTGCTCGGGAAGCGCCGGTAGACGGTGCCGACGCCGACCCCGGCCCGGCGTGCGACCTCCTCCATCGGCGCGCCGTAGCCGAACTCGCCGAACACCTCGCGGGCCGCCCGCAGCACGCTCTCCAGGTTCCGCCGGGCGTCCACCCGCAGCCGGGCCCCGGGCACCGGCACGGTGGCCTGCCCGGGTTCGGCCCGGTACGGGACCGCGGCCTGGACCACGCCGACCGGCACCGTCCCGACCGGCACTGATCCGACCTGCACGGCTCCGACCGGCACCGCCCCGGTCTGCGCCGGCAGGTCCACCGGTCCGCGCTGCTCGGGCACCGTGCCCGGCCCGGCCTGTGGTGTGCCCGCCCGCCCCAATACCTGCTCCTGTTCCATCATCCCAACTCTCCCCCGCAGGCGTCCGAATCCGGACCCTGTCGTCGCCCGCCCCTGCACCCCCCGGTGCAGCTCAGCCCGTCAGAAGTGACCCGATGACCCATTGCTCGTGCCGCCCGTCCCGTTCCGGTGACCACGGTTCGTGCCGCCGCGCCGGGTCCACGTCCGGCTCGGCGCGTCGGCACCGCCCGGGGCCCTGTCCGGGGACTAACCTTCCCCGGACGACCGTGCCCCAGTCGGGTTCTCACGCCGACGCTGGAACTGGCCGTAGCGGCCGCTCCACGGTGCGTCGCCGCCGATTGTCATGGCGACAGCCGCCCCGGTACACAATCCGACCATAGTTCACGGCTCCTCGCGTCCGAAAGTGCGTCAGAAAGTCGCCCAGGAAGCACAACTGGCCACGGCGGCCACTCGCGCCGCAACCCGCCCCGTACGGACTGTGGACAAGACCACCTCCGCCGGTCCTTCATAGGGGGGCGTGATGGGGGACACCCCCGGCCGCAGGGCCGGGACGAAACGTCACATCGGCAGGAGGTGCACCATCAGGATCCTGATCGCCGGCGGCGGTTGCGCCGGTACGGCCACCGCACTCCACCTCCAGCGCGGCCTGCGCGAGCGGCTGCGGCGCGGAGAGGTGGAGATCACCGTCGTCGAGCCCCAGGCCTACTTCACCTACCACCCGCTGCTGGCCGAGGTCGCGGCCGGCGCGATCGACCCGAGACACGTGGTGGTCCCGCTGCGCCGGGCCCTGCCGGACTGCCGGGTGCTCACCGCCCGGATCACCCGGATCGAACACGCCGCCCGTCGCGCCCTGGCCGACGCCGCGAGTCCCGGCGAACCCCCCGCGCCGATCGAACTGCCCTACGACGTCCTGGTGGTGGCGCCCGGCTCGGTCTCCCGGACGGCGCCGGTGCCCGGCCTCGCCGAGCACGGCCTCGGCTTCTCCACCGTCGGCGAGGCGGTGGGCCTGCGCGACCACGTCCTGGAGCAGCTCGACCTCGCCTCCGCCACCCGCGATCCCGCGCTGCGCCAGTCCGCGCTCACCTTCGTCTTCGTCGGCGCCGGCTACGCGGGCGTCGGCGCGCTCGCGGAGCTGGAGGACATGGTCCGCACCGCCGTGCGCGGCTACCACAACGTCCGCGCGGAGGACCTGCGCTGGGTCCTGGTCGAGGCGACCGACCGGATCCTCGCCGAGGAGTCGCCCGAGCTCGCCGAGCACACCCTCGGCGAGCTGCGCGAACGCGGCGTCGACATCCGGCTGCGCACCACTCTGGAGTCCGCCGTCGACCGGATCGTCGCGCTCTCCGACGGCAGCCGCTTCGGCGCCCGCACCCTGGTCTGGACGGCGGGCATCCGGCCGTCCCCGCTGCTGCGGGACACCGACCTGCCGCTGGACACCCTCGGCCGGGTCCGCTGCCTCGCCACCCTGCAGGCGGTCGGACCGGACGGCCGCGCCCTGCCCGGGGTCTGGGCGGCCGGCGACTGCGCGGCCGTACCGGATCCGCACGCGGACGGTGCCCCCTGCGCGCCCAACGCCCAGCACGCCTTCGCCGAGGCCGAACTGCTCGCCCGCAACATCGCGGTGGCCCTGGACGGCGGGCCGCACGCGCCGGGGCTGGCCGAGTACGTGCCCGGCCCGGCCGCCTGTTCGACCTCGCTCGGCCCGCACCGGGCCGTCGCGCACACCCGGCGTGGCGGCACGCTCACCGGCCGGCGGGCCTGGTGGCTGCACCGGGCGCGGCACCTCCGGCGGCTGCCGAGCGCCGAGCGCCGGGTGCGGGTGCTGATGGACTGGGTGCTCGGCGGGGTGTTCTCCCGCGAGGTGGTCTCGCTGGGCGCGACGGGGGACCCGCGTTCGACTTTCGAGGACGAATTAGGCCGGACGTTCGGGCGGCCGCCCGAGCCCTGACCGGACGCGCCACGCTGACCGCCCCCGCCTACCGGGCCCACGGGTCGATCGGACGACCACGCCGGGCGCGCGACTTCCGGAATCGGGCCTCCGCCTGACAGGATCAGCCCGACCCGGTCATTACCCCGTGTGCTGTTGCGTACACAAAAAGTGATGATATGCCTGGAAAACGAGGAAGCGGCCGTCGTTTGAACCTCATGCGCTGGAGCGCGCGGCTCACCGGAGCCCCTTGGCGTGCCACCCCGTCCACCGGGGCCGGCACCGACGAGGGCACGCCGTGCGCCGACGGTGTCGTCGTGCCCAGCCCCCGCGACCCGACCAGCCCCACCACCACCCCCGCCGAACTCCTCGACCCGCACAAACCCCAGAACCTGCGCGAGGTCCTCAACCGCATCCCCGCTCCGGTCGCCGTCACCTACGGCCCGCTCCACCAGCTCGGCTACGCCAACCGCGCCTACCGCGAGCTCTTCGGCGAACGCCCCACCGGCCTGCCCGCCGCCGAGGCCCTGCCGGAACTCGGCACCATGGGCGTCCTGCCCCTGATGGACCAGGTCATTCGCGGCGGCCGCCCGCGCAGCGTCAAGGCCCGCTGCATCCTCGGCCTCACCGGCAACCGCTACTACAACGTCTCCTGCGTCCCGCTCGGGCCCGGCGACACCGCCGACGCCCCCGTCGAGGGCCCGCCCGCCGGCGTCCTGATCTTCGCCGCCGAGGTCACCGACCAGGTCCTCGCCGCCGCCCGCCTGCGCGAAGCCGAACGCCGCCAGCGCGAGGCCGCCGTCACCCTCCAGCGCAGCCTGCTCCCGCAGAAGCTCGACCAGCCCGCCGACCTGCGGGTCGCCGCCACCTACCAGCCCGGCGGAGCCGAGGCCGCCGTCGGCGGCGACTGGTACGACGTCATCGCCATCGACGGCGGACGCACGGCACTCGTCATCGGGGACGTGATGGGCCGCGGTCTACGGGCAGCCGCCGTCATGGGCCAGCTGCGCACGGCCGTCCGCGCCTACGCCAGGCTCGACCTGCCCCCGCACGAGGTGATGCGCCTGCTCGACGGCCTCGCCATGGAGATCGACGCCAACCAGATCGCCACCTGCACCTACGCCGTCTGGGACCCGCAGCGCCGCACCCTCTCCTACGCCTCGGCCGGCCACCTCCCGATGCTGCTGCGCTGCCCCGACGGAACCATCCTGCGCAGCGAGGAACAGAACGGCCCCCCGCTCGGCACCGGCGACGGCCTGCACGTGTCCCACACCCTGCGCCTGCTCCCCGGCACCACCGGTGTCCTCTACACGGACGGCCTCGTCGAGCGCCGCGACGAGGACATCGACCAGGGCCTCGACCTCCTCGCCCGCACCCTGACCGGTGCGATCGGTGCCCCGGAGGTGATCTGCGCGCGGCTGCTGCGGGCGATGGGGGTGACCTCGGAGCACGACGACGACGTTGCCGTCCTGGCCTTCCACCTGCCGGCGGAGGAGGCCGTCGAAAATCCACTTGCGGCGCTTGACTCGGTCATCCCAGAGGTCTAGTGTTCTTCGAGCTGCCTGGCAGGGAGCACCGGACACGCACCAGCGCGGACGGTCCCGGGGCGGCCAATCCTCTGAAACACCACTTCCCAGGTTCGGGCTGGGTCGCGTGCGCATTTCTGCGTCGCGGCCTGGCGCTTATGTGGCGTGC